>JAVZZP010000012.1:0-5282 GCA_038885615.1 Candidatus Pacearchaeota archaeon | reverse complement strand
CGTGCATATTCGAATGTATTAATTAATTGAATTTGCTCAAACGTCATAGATAATTTATAATGCAAAAATCTTTTTGCTTCATCTATACCAAACACACTATTTTCTTCTTCGACTATTCTTTTTATCACATCTTTTGTTTCGTGAAATGAAAAAAAGATATTATTTCTCATCACATTTTGAAAATCTTTAATTCCTTTTCTTTTTGCTAATTCTTTCATAAAAGCTAACATAAAAAAAGATTTGCCCACTCCATTTTGACCTTGCACAATAACATGGCTGTCAAATTTATTTTCTTGAAGAAAAAATATATACTCTACTATATCTTCTAATTCAAGAACGCCCATTTTTTCTAAAGATGTTTTTTTTAGTTTTTCTTGAGCATATTCAAATATTCCCGTCATTCTCAGCACCACTATTCAATTCGAAAAATTCTTTTATTTTCTTTCTAAATAAATCTGAATTTTTAAATTTCTTTTTAACTTCTAAGAAAAGCAACAAGTCCTTTATGTCTTCTATTTTTCCTATAACTCTTGAATAATAACTCTCACCAAAAGAAGCTTGAACGGGAGCAATTCCAGATTTTTTCAATTCTGGAATAACGTATGAGAGTAATTCGTGATAATCACAACTTCGCAAATTTTCTATTTCTTCTTGAGAACAAGGATTGTTATTGTATGCACGAGACCACAAATATAAAACAAGTAATATACTCGTTGCTTTTTTTTCTTCGTCTGAATTTCTTGTCATTTCAGCATTTACTAATGCTGTAAGCATATTTGCAATAGCATTAGAAAATACTTCATGATATTGAAAAATATTATAAACACTATCAGTTATTTTTTCAGTCATTGAAAACACCAGAATTATTTTTTATTTTATTTGAAAAAGTTAAATTATTAATAAACTCTTCACATTGCGTTAATTTATTATCACAATCTATTCTACAAAGTTTATATTTGTCATTTGAAATTACTTTATAGCAAAAATTTTCTTCTATACTTGCAACTTTTTTTTCACGAAGAGAAACAATAGTTAGAAAAAAAGTAAAAAGAATTATGAAATACAACACGATAAAAATAATTTTTACTTTCACTTTTTTTTGCAAAATATCAAACATCAAAACACCAAAACTGGGGCAACCGCCCCTGAAACTTTATGCAGCAGCACTTCTTCCGCCACCTAAGAACCAGAGCGAAGCAATTGCTATTCCAATTAGTCCGATCAGAATTGGCAATGGTATAATTCCTAGAACGGACTGATACAAAGTTTTAACTGAGCCTACAACTACTGATGTTGTGGAATTCTGGTAATTTGCTCCTAATACGTCAGAAGCCGCATCAGACAAAAAGTCGACTATTACACCTCCAAGCACTAGGAATGCAACCACAAAGACCACTGTCATAATCACTCCTGGTAGCTGCCTCATCCTCCTTTTTCACCTCCCCCTGCAACACAGGGTTAGTTTTAATATTTTTAAGATAGAAAAATTTTTTAATCTTTTTCTTGAAAATAGCATACAAAACACCTTATCGGGTCAGACTTAATTATTAACAAAATATCATTTAAAGTTATTTCTCCATAATCATTTTTTGGGTCTGAAGGTTCAATTTCTTCATTTAACAATTCAGATAATTTTTTCGCTAAATCTTTATCTATGATAAAAGATTCGAAGCTATAATCAGTTAATAACATTTTTGCTTGTTTAAGTGTAATCTCAGAAATGATAGCGTAATACTTCAAATATTGAAATAAAAAAAAAGGAAAGAATGAAAAAATTTTAATTTTCATTCTTTATCGCCTTTCTTAATTTTATTAGAATTTCTGAAATGAATTTAACTCTTTCTGTTTTGTTTCTCGATATTTCAGGTAGTTTTTTCAATATTTTTTCTGAAAAAGTCACTCCAATTTTAGTTAAATCCAAAATAAAAGTGTAGAATGATTCTTGAGATAATTCTGCAATTCTTGAATAGTAAACTAATACTGAAAATTGAAGTTTATCGATTTTTACATTACTTATATCTATTTCATCTTCCATTTTACCATCCTGCAAAAAACCCGAGATTTAGAAGTTTATCGAATAAAAACTTTGTTCTGTACAAATCATCTCTCAAATGTTCTTTAATTAAGTCGTGTTTATTTTCTGCATAAAGTTTTGGAATCTCGAAGTTTGCTATATGTTCTTGCGTTCCACCATGATAATTAAGACTTTCTGTAATTTCGTATAAAGTAGTCCCTTTTGTTTTCATGAATTCAATATAGCCAGAAAGCACGGAAGAACGCAAATCTTTCAAAAAGACGTTTCGTACTGGGACATCATGAATAAGACTTCTATATCGAATAAATGCATAATCAAAAAACACGTTAAAGCCAACGTATGAAAGTACTTTTTTGTTTGACACAAAATTCAAGAAGTTTCTTAATATTTCTTGCTCTTGTTCTTTTGTTTTTGCATAGAATATTTTTTCTTCGTTTTTATACAACAACCCAATGCATATGATAGAATCCGTAATTGGGTTTAACCCAGTGGTTTCTATGTCTAAAATGGCTGGGTTTAAAAGCTTATTTGGCTTAATTATGAATGCGTCTTCAATTTCTCCAAAATTTATATAATACTCCAATCTTATCACCTCCTTTCTATATATTTTTTAACTTTTTCCCAATCCCCATTTGCTTTTTTGTACAACTGTTTGATTAATTTACGTGCAAAAAGAAGATTGTTCTTTTGTCCGTCGACGTATTTGATAATTCTGACCGGGGGTTTTTTACATACTATACAACAAGTTTTTTTGAATCTCGATGCATATATCACCCCACAATTTTCACAAAAAAGAACCACAGCCTTAAACGTGTCCTTCAAAATCATAAAACCAACTTACTCGTATGGTATGACATATAAGATGTCTCTTCCACGATAAATGTCTTTTATAACCTTTACTTTCTTGTTTTGAATTGTGCCATGTTTTGCTTCGATTAGTTTGAGAGAGTTTTGGTCTTTTTTGTTAATTCTTTTCAAAAGTTTTATGTTGTTTTCTGCTGTTAAAACAAGATATTTAAATCTTACTCCGTCATATTCTCTCTCTTCTGTTCCACATATCGTTAAAAACTGTGGTTTCAAGTAGTTATATACCTCTACGCTGAGGTATACTGCTTCTTCAACTTGTTCTTTTTTTTCTTCTAAATTTTCCATTCTTCATCACCTCTTATTTTCTTTTTTAGCATTAAGAACTTCTTATTTTGTCTGAGTTTTTTTAATTCTTTAAACTCGTTTATTTTTCTCATAGATACAACTGAATAATTTATTTTTTTTGCAATCTCTTCAAAATTCATCAAAACTATTAAATCATCTTTATTTTCGAAAAAAAGATTAATAGCTTCATCTTTTATCATATCTTCTATTTGCCTTTCTGAATAATTTTCGAGCTTCTTTATGAGCTCTTCCGTTTTTGCTTTTATTTCGCTTATTTTGGTTGTTGCTGCGTATCTTTTTTCTGAATATGAACGAAATACTTCATAGCAATTTAATTCTCTTAAAACGTTTATTACTGTTGTTTGAGAGTATCCTACTTTCTTTCCTATCGCGTACGCTGACATTTTCTTTTTCGTGTGCAGTTCTTTTATTTTTTGTTTTATTGCTTCTTCGACCATTTTATCACCTTCTTTTAAATTTTTTTTAAATTTTAAAAACTTTTTTGTCTATATTACTCAGATAAAATTTATAAAGCTTTTGTTCACATTTTTTTCATTTAAAAAAAAGAAAAATTTTTAAATGTTGCTCTACTGCTTGCGTATAAAAGTTAAAATAAAAAAGCAAAGATTTAAAAAGATTATTGTGCTAAAAATAATACAAAAAATAAAAAAAAGGTGAAATGAAAATGAAGAAAAAAAATGTGAAAAAAAAGAAAGAAGGTGAGAACATGAAAGAAAAATATAAAAAATTTTCAGATTCTGAATACGAGTTAGCAGAAAAACTAGCAGAAAATCTTAGAAAAGAATACAAAGACTATATCACAGATGTGATTCATTACTTTTCGATTGTGAAAGAAGAATATATTGCAGACCTCACACTCTCACTTTTACATCGATATTCTCTTACTGATTCGATTTTAGAAGAAAAAGAATTAAAGAGAATATACGCGCTCTCTATCATTATGTTAAAAAATTTAATATGAAACGTTAGTATGAAAAAATTTATGCAAACCTTTCATTTTTTACAACAAAAAAAGAAGATAAAAAAATAGAATAGTATATTATATTAAAAATAGAAAAAAAAAATAAGAAAAAAAATATAAAATCAAAAAAAAAAAATAAAGAAAAATAAAAAAAGAAAAAAAAGGAGAAAAAAATTAGTATTCGTCGTCTTTTAATTTTTTCGTTTTCACTTTCTCTTTTCCGTTTCTGTATTCTCTGACTTTAACAAGATATCTGTTTATTTTGTTATTTTCAAGAATTACTGAAATATAGTTATAGTACAGTGAATCATCATCAAGAAGATATATCCCGCACCCTTCCCCTTGATGCTTGTACAGGGGGGATTTATGTTCTTCTTCAGCAATTTCTTCGATTTTTTGTTCAAAAAATGTTTTGTCTGGGGATGTCACAACGAAATTCTCATAAAAGAAATCTAATGTGCTAGAGGCTAACGATTCTTCATCTTCATATTCTAAATTTATTTCTAATTCCCCCCAGGACCCAAAAATGCAGTTCTCAAAAACGTATTCGTTGTTTTCATTTTTATAAATTTTAACGTATGTGCAGTCGTCTGTTTCAAGCTCTGCAATAAATTCGTTGCTGTCGGCATAAAGTTGTAATGGAAGATTTTTATATTCGTTCCATTCTTCTACAAGTTTTTTAATCTTCTCTAAGTCTAATTCTCTTGTTTCGTTTTGTTCTGTAGTTTCTTCTACGCTTTCTTCATTTTGTTCTTCTTTTTCTTTATTCATACTTTCCACCTCTTTTTCTACATTTTTTTCTTCTACTTTTTGTTCTTCTACTTTTTCATCCATTCATACCACCTCCACATAAAAAAAAGGGGTAGTAGGGAGATAATCCCCACTACCCCTCGATTACTTCACATAAAATCAAGGCCAAGTCCTCGTGACGTACTTCATTGAGAACTTGACCTTCGCCGAGCCTCTTTCTTAGGCTGGCTATCAAAATAATATCACCAGCCTCGAGAGAGGCTTGGGCCCTGTTAAAGGGCACATTTACGCCCAAGATTCCCGATAGGACACGAGAAGTTGCCTCGTGTCCTACATAGGACTCAAATCCAAGCTTCTCCAAAA
>JAVZZP010000011.1:0-5731 GCA_038885615.1 Candidatus Pacearchaeota archaeon | reverse complement strand
TCCAAACACTGATAAAGCAGGGGGTATGAAACGCCCAAATCCTTTGCCAGTCTTTTCACAAACCCAGTTTTATCTTCTGAATTCCTATAAATTTCTGAATTATCTATTAATTCTCCAAGTTCGTGTCTCCACTCTAAATCTCTAATAATTACATCAAACCTTCTCTCAGACAAAAGAGAAAGGCACTCTTCAACTAAATTCTTATACTCACTTTCTATCAAGTTGGACATTTTTTAAAATTATTTCATCAGCGACCACCATTGGTTTTCTACAATCGCAAATCAAAGATGGTATTTTAGAATAATGAGGCACTAAAACTTCTTCACCACATTCACCACAACCGAAAATCAGAAAACCAATCACTTCGCCGTTTTTAATTTTTTCTTCAATCCTCGTCATATTCTTGTTTATCTTTTGGACTTAAAATGTTAATTTTGAATTTTCCAAATTCAATTCCGTTATATACAAGATAAAGATTTAACACCTTTTTTAGTCTCGCTATATTTAAAACCGCATCCCTTTTTGCAATAACCTTCTTAAAATCTAAACCAAACACCCCATCTACTCCCTCTTCAACATAAACATCATCATTAAAAATAAAATCAAAAAATCTTTTTATTTCTTTTTCCAATTTAGACATTTTTATTTTTTTATTTTACGACCTTTTTATAGAAAAGACCAGGGCGACGTTGGGAATTTTCCCAAGCCGAATATAAAATTTTTATTTTCGGCAACAAAGAAAACTCCAGACCCCGAACGCCCCAGTCCAAAATTTAAAATTCGGGATTTTCACCAAGTATTTCTATATTTTCAACATCATTTTCAATACCACCAAAAACACCAAAACCATTAGAATCCACAAACTTATTATTAGAATCCACAAACTTATTATTAGAATGCATCTTTAAATTAAATTCTTTAATTTTATTCAATGCATCCGCAAACGCCCTTATTTCTTCAACTTTAGAATCAGTCCAAAAATCTGATGGCAAAAACTGACCAACATCAAAATTACAAACAAAATAATCAATACCATCTTCATTTTCTACTTTTTTAGACCTAACATTTATAAATCTTTCACGAGAAAGACTATTATTTCTTAAAAATTCAAACAACGACGACAATGACGCACCCTTTACAACAAATCTAAAAGGCTCGTCCAAAAATCCATCAACAAAAGAATACAAACTAAAAACAGACCTGAGGTCGCGAAAATCAGACCTAATTTTATCAGGCAATCCCTCGGCTAATTTCAAAATATTATCAGTAGATGAATTACCCTCAAACAAAACAATTCTATCTGTTTTTTTTGAGAATTCCGTGCTAAATCTCCAATATTTCACATTGTTTTTCTTAAAAAAAGACTGTAATTTTTTTCTGATAGCAAAAACAAAAACACTAACCTCTTGACCAATATTTAATTCGTCAACCTGAGAACACAACAAGAAATCTCCTGTTTTTCCATCTAATCTCAAAATTCGATAGTTTTTAAATTTTGGAAAAACAAGTTCGTCTTCTTTTAATTCGTCCAAAATTTTTTTAACTTCTTCAATTTTTTCCATTTTTTTATTATTTTAAACGACCTTTTTAATTTCTAATCCTTTATCTTTATCTAACGAATCACGAGCATCAGCCAAAACCCTTTTCAAAGAAATATAACAAGAATCACAAACCCAACCATCAACATCAACTCTATATTTTACTTTTTTTTCTGGAGGATAAATTATTATTCCTCCGCAATTCTGACACAACCTTTTCATAGTTTTATTTTTTTAAACCGACCTTTTTAAGCCCAACCCCTTGTAGATTCTTCTTCTTCTATTTCTTTTCTTGTCAAATCGTGTTCATTCCAAGATTCTTCTGCTGGAATTAGTTCTTCTTCTTCTTCAAGTTCAAAAGGAATTTCTCCTTCTTCCCCATCACAAACTGGACAAGCATCTTGTCCATATTTATCTCTTTTGCAATCGTGATCCATTTTTTCGTTTTTTATTTCATAAAACGACCTTTTTATTTTTTTATAATTTCTTTCAAAAGAACCAAGCTTTTCTATTGCCCTGTCAACAACATTACTAATTTCATCTCCTTCGGTTTCTTGCAAAACCCACTCTGATTCATTGTCGTCAAAATATATTATTGTTTTTATTTTCATAATTTTGGAGCAGAATCCAAGACCTTTTTTTCTATGTTTTTTAAAAGAATATACTCTTCAAAATCACTTGCTTTTTCTTTGGTAATTCCAAATTTCTCGCAAATGTCTAACTGAAACTGAAAAAAACTATCTTGTGTCTCATACCAAATACGACACATCCTTTTGTCATTTTCATAAACAACCCAACTTGAGACAAAATAGAAAACCAACAAAATTAAACCAGCAAAAAGAAATTTGCCAAACGTAGACAAAATAGCTCTTATTTTTATTTTTTCTGGATTATCTTCTAATTCACCCAAATCAACTAATAATTTTCTTAATTTACTCATTTTTTTATTTTTTTTAAACCGACCTTTTTAAATCTTAATTTTATTATACATCGCGTTTTATTTTTGTCAATATAGAGTTATCCACAGCCCTGCTTTTATAGAAACAAACAAGATTTTCTTCTATTCTTTCTAAAATACGTAAAGCATTTTCGTTCATTTTTCTTTCTTTGGACCCTTTTACCATATCAAAATAAAACCTAATAAAAGGATAAATCAAATCTGGGTTTTTCTCATAAAATTTTTTAATTGCTAATTTTGCTTTTTCCCATACCTCGTCGCTTGGATTTTTACCGAAAACACCCCAAAACCACAAACTAAAATGACCCCTTGTATTTTCTGCTCTTTCTTTCGGAGACATTTCTAATCTTTTTTTGCAGCCCAGCCTCCATTCTTTTTGAAGCTTATCTATATATCCTTCGGCGTCCTCTTCTCTAATTTCTAAAACATCAGAAAGTTTTATTTTTTTATTTTTAATCCAAACTTCTTTTTCTTTCTTCTCTCTTGCTTCTTCAAAAGTAAATCTATCTAAATCATCAATTTCTATTTTTACGCCCTTTTTTAAAATTAAAAATGTTTTTTTGTCCATATTTTTTTAATTTATCGACCCTTTGTATATTTTATATTTTTTATATGTCTTTCAAAAGCAACTTCGTTTAAAAATTTATTAACTATTACATTTGAAAAACAAACCGATAAACTCAATCCAAGCCTATCTTTATCAGTTGAATTTAAATAAAAATTTATTAAATCTTTATAAGACACCCCGTTTACTTCCAAAACCTTTAGCCTTGTTTTTATTATTTTGCCATCTTTTCCATAGTCTATTGCTGGAACTATGTTAAATTCTTCTTTGCACCTTTCCCTGAAAAATGAAAACACATCGTGAACAATTGGGGAGGCGGAATTTTTTTCTTTCTTTGTTTTAGCAGTATCATCTAACTCAGCAGTTTCTTTGTTTTTAGTTTTATTTTTTTCTTCTTTTAAAGAAGAAGAGGTGGAAGAACTTGTTTCTTCCCTTATGGAATTATTTATCTTATTATCTTTTATCTTATTATCTTTTATATAGAAGGGACATTCTTGTCCCTTCTGAAGGGACATTTTTGTCCCTTCGGAAGGGACATTTTTGTCTGTTCGGAATAATAATTTTTTTTCAATAAACCTTATTTTTCCTCCGCCAGATTTTATTTTATATTTAATTTCTATTAATTCCAATTTTTCAATTTTTAGCATTGCTCTAGTAATTGATTTCTCTGAGCAATTAAACATTTCAGCTAATTGTTTGTTTGAAAAATAAAAATTTTTTCCGCTGAAAGAATAAATAAATCCGACCAATTTAAGTTCTATTCCTGTTAAATCTAATTTATAAATAAAATCTGGTAAAACAATATATTTTAGTTCATAAATTTTTGTTTCTTCCATTTTTTTAAATAAAAACGCCCTTTGGAGCAGCGACGACGACGTGAAGTAAAATCCACATCGTCATCACCACCCCAAAGGGCGTCGGTGGTGTGCTGCTCCGCCGCTTTTCTTGGCAATTTAATCATAATCTCATAAAAAAATTTGTCAAGTCCTATCTGTGGATAACTTTAAACCTCAGAGGTTCCCAAAAATAAAATTTATTATACGCCCGTATAATAAAATTTAGCGGCGTAGATATGGCGTAGATACGGCGTACTTGTGGCGTATTTATGGCGTATTTGTGGCGTATTAAATTTTTTAGCGTTCTGAAGCGTCCAATAGCTGTAGTAAATTAAAACAATTTTAGAACTATACTTTTGTATAAAAAATCGCAATAAAAAGGGTATTTTTAAGCATTTTTTTGTAAAACACATATAATACTTGTCGACATAAAATCGTGGCGTATAAAGCAAATTATAGGGCAAAAATCGCATTTTAAATAAAAAAATCCCCGCCAAAAGACGGGGATTATGATGTTTTCAATTTTTCACCTCCTTTTCTGGTGTCCACCACTCTTTGCGAAGAGTTTCAATGCATTCTTCCAAAGAAGCAGCGTTTCCAAAAAGAAGGTGGTATGCTTCGTGCTTCTTTTTTTCTTTCCAAAGAACAAATTTTGCTCCGACCGACCTTGGAGGGACGTGGTGTTTGGTTTTAGTTGATGTTTTTTTTCTTCCCATCGTCGTCTCCCCTCGGGTTGATGCCCAACTCTTTCAAGAACTCAATGTCTTCAGGTGTGAGCCCAGAAAGAGTTTTAAGTAATGGCGGTTTCCAAAACGGCTTGTTTTGGGGGTTAGGCGTCATCATAATGAGTTTTTCGAGTGGAATTGAAATCCTCACGTGAGCGCCGCACTCCATACACAAGCCATCAACCCACAACTCAAAACCCTCAACCAAAAAAAGAAGACAAACAGAAACCATGCCGCTGCAGGATTCGGAGTTGTGGTGAAAGTCAAGCCTTCTGGTCTTCATTTTTCACCTCCAAGAACGTAGTTTTTACTCCCAAAACCCTGATTTTTGTCTCTTTCCCTGAAAAGCCATAGATATATCTCCAAGAGAAAGAAACAAGAATATAGGGCTTCAGGAGGTCGCAAATAACACCCAGAAAATCTTTGGGATTCAACCAGCCAGAAACCCAAAGACTACCGAAAATACACCCGTCTTTTTCTTCGAGGTTCGCATTCAAAATTTTCATTCTTTACCTCCTACAACCCACTGGATGAGACAAAAACAATTTTCAGGGCCCACTGCTTGGGAATCACGGTAAAGAGGTCAGGCTTTCCATCACTGAAAGAAGAAACAACAATCACCCTGTCCCTTTTTACCAGAACCCAACCAGCGGTTTTGCACTGCACCATTTCTGGCTCTGCTTCACTATAATATAGCGTAGCGTCTTGCCAGAAAACAACACCAAGCTTGAACCTGCCCTTCACCTTTCACCTCCAGAGTTTGATTTTCCTGATGAAAGTGATGCCCTGCCTTTCGTGAACCGACAAAAGAACTTGGGCGCAAGAACCAGAAAGTCCAATGTTCTTGCGAACCCAGTCATCGTCAGTCACAAACTTTAAATTGAAAATGAAATATTTGTCTTTCCAGTCGCCGACCCAGAAGTTGTGAAAATGCCCCAAAACAAGAACGTCAAACGGCTCTGTGGAACCCTGCCACCTCATCAACCTCTGGGTAATGCCGTAGGATGGGATATTCATCCACATCCTGATGGAGTCGCCGTGTGTGAGCATAAACCGGGTGTTTTTCACCTTAACAACCTGATAGAAATTCTTAGCGATGTGAAATTCCA
>JAVZZP010000010.1:0-6630 GCA_038885615.1 Candidatus Pacearchaeota archaeon | reverse complement strand
AAAAATTAAAATCAGAAATGAAAAAGAGTGAATTGGAAGAAAAAATAGAAAATCACATAAAGCCATTTTTAGATGATCAAGAGGCTCGTCGCTTGCTTTCCAAGCTGATTCGGTTGCCTGAAAAAGATATCATTCGCTACTTTCTAAGAATTCAGGCCAAGAATCAAATTTTGGATAGCCGACTAAGATTAGAAAAAAAAGATTTGATCTCTTGGTTGATTGAAGAAAGAAAAAAGGCAAAAGTAATTATTCTTGTCCCCGGAATCAAATGGACCGAAGAGGGAGTAAAATTAATTTAATTTATTTTTTTAAATTTAGATTTTTTAAAAAAGTTTTAAAAGGATAGGAAGAGCGAGTGAGGGGAATCGAACCCCCGCCTGTTCCTTGGGAAGGAACTGTTCTGCCACTAAACTACACTCGCTTTAGGTTATAAAATAGTTTATTTTATGAACTTTATAAGTCAAATTAAAAAAGAAACCTTAAAAGGAAAGACGTCTCTTTTACTATTGGATTTAAATATTGAAAAAAATGAATGGAAAAATTCTCTTCGACTTGAAAGAGCTGTTGAAGCTATTAATTTTCTTTTAAGGAAAGGAAGTCGAGTAATAGTTTTGTCTTTTAAGGGAAGACCTGATTTAAAATTAGTTCAAAACAAAAATTATCGTGTTTCTTTCAGTCTTTTTCCAATAGCTAAAGAAATTTCGAAAAGATTAAAAATTTCTTTTGATTTTATTGATGATTTAAACTTTAAAAGTTGGAAAGAAAAAATTAAAAAATCATCTCAGTCGTTAATTTTTTTGGAAAATTTGAGATTTTTTAAGGAGGAGAAAGAAAATCTCTTATCTTTTGGAAGGTTTTTGGCAAGCTTGGGGGATTTTTATGTTAATGATGCCTTTTCTGTTTGTCATCGTCAGCAAGCTTCTGTTGTTAGAATTGCTAAATTTTTGCCTGCTTATGCTGGAATCGGAATGGAAAAAGAATTAATTTCTTTAAAAAAGACTTTTCAAAACCCTTCTCATCCAATTACCTTAATTGTTGGCGGAGCTAAAGTTGAAGATAAGTTAAAAGTTATTGAAAATCTTTACTCCAAAGTTGATTTTATCCTCTGTGGGGGAGGGGTGGCTAACACTCTATTGTTTTTTCAAAATCTTCCTTTAGGTTCTTCTTTGGTAGAAAAGAATTTATCTTTTAGAGATTTTTATTTCCGCTTTAAAGAAAAAATAGTTCTTCCTGTTGATTTTCTTTGGGAAAAAAGAGCGATTTTCGATATTGGCCCCAAAACAATAAATGAATTTTCTTCTATTATCAATAGCTCAAAAACAATTATCTGGAGTGGCCCAATGGGATTTTTTGAAAAGAAAAAATTTGCTGTTGGTACAAAAGCCTTAGTAGGAAAAATTTTAAAAAGCAAGGCTTTCTGTTTGATTGGAGGAGAGCAAACTACTTTTGCTTTCTTAAAGTTTTCGGCAACTGCTTCTGAAAAAATTTCCCGAGATCCTTTTTATTTTAGAAAAAATATTTTTTTATCGAGTGGAGGAGGGGCAATGCTTTATTATTTATCTTCGAAAGAGCTTCCTGGTTTGGTAGCTTTAGAAAGTTCTTCTTAATAATTTTTTAAGGGTTTTATTTGTTTTTGATTTTTGATTGAAATTTTAAATTTTTTAGAGCAATGAAAGATTTTTTGGAAAATTTTTCCGCCGATAAAAAAATAATAATTTATACTGATGGTGGTTCGCGAGGTAATCCCGGCCCATCAGCTTTAGGGGTTTACTTTAAGGACTTTGAGAAGAAATATTCTTTTTATTTGGGAGAAGGGACTAATAATCAAGCAGAATACAAAGCTATTATTTTTGCTTTAAAAAAAGCAAAACAATTAATTGGAAAGGAAAAAGCTAGAAGGGTTTCACTAGAAATAAGAGCTGATAGTCAGCTAGTGGTCAATCAACTTAACGGTGTTTTTAAATTAAAAGAAAGAGATCTTTGGCCTCTTTTTATCGAGATTTGGAATTTAAAGCAGGATTTTAAAAGCGTTAATTTTAGATTTGTTTTACGTGAAGAAAATAAAGTAGCTGATTCTTTAGTAAATAAAGAATTAAACTTAGCAAGTCAAAGGTTATTTTAATTTTTCTCTTGACAATAATTTTATTTAATTTCAAAATATATAAGAAGTAGAGATAAGCGGGTAGTTGCTCTAATCATTTTGGATTAGAGAGGAAAGTCTGGACACCCTACCTTGATTGATTTTCAAGGTACAAACGCTTCCGTTAACAACGGACCGCCGAAAGGCGAGAGGTGCGAACAGAGACGCCAAGAACAGAAATGTTTTTGGCATCCAAGGAATTTTTCTTTGGATGAGCTTCGGTGGTAACACCGAAGGTGAAACGGCTAAATCCTGGCGGGGTGCAAGACCGTGCTCTTTTACTTGAAAAAGTAAAAGGGAGAGTCGCTTGAGCCCGAGAGCAATCGAGGGCCTAGATAAATAACTACCACTCTGATTAAATCAGAGCACAGAATCCGGCTTACAGCTTATCTCTACTTTTTTTATTTTTAAAAATAAAAAAATAAAAATGTAAAAAGAGTTATTTAAAAGGTTGATAAACTTTTAATTCTTAGTCCTTTGAAAAAGAGTAATTTATTCATTATTATTTTAAAATGAAGAGGAAATTTTTATTTTTAGAAAGGAAAAATTTTTTATCTGATTCTTTTTGGAGAACTCTGACTAATTTTTGGACTTTTTTCTTTATAAGCTTTTTGCTTTTTGATTTTATTTTCAATGGAAAATTTTCTTATTTGGTTAATGCTTTTTCTGTAATTTATGCTTCTATTTTGAGTATTTTTGCTGGAACTAAGGAATTCTATCGTTGGCATAATATCTATCGATCAAAAAACCATCCAGGAGAGATTTTTGTTCTTATTTGGACAATGATTTTGGTGTTTTTGCTTTTGGCTCCGTGGGCTTTAGAAAAAAATTATCAGGTTTCTTCAGAGATTATTTCGGTTTATATTATGGTTTTAACAATTTTTGCCTTAACACAAAGCTCTAAAAAGATTTATTCTCAAAAAAACACCTCTAAAGATTAAATTTTTTGAATCTTTTTGAGTTTTTTATTTTTGAGGTTTTATTTTTTTTGAAATTTTTTAATTAGAAGCTAAAAACCCATTGGTTTTTATTTTTTTTCGTGATAGAATAAAAGAAAATTTCTTAATTTGTGTATTGATTAAGGCCTTATGATTAACTTTTTCAAAAAGAGATTAACAATTTTTTTGTTGGTTTTTTTGATGATAATTTTGCTGGCATCTTATCTTTTTTTAGACAGGAGTATTAAAGCAGAAAACGTGTATTTTTATCCCCAGTCTTGTTTGGGGAGTTTTGTAAACCCTGAGAAGGCTCAAGGAGAGCCAGAGGTTGATGATTTATCTTTGATTAACGAATCTAATTCGGCTGTTTATTTAGGATCGGGGGAATTTAGAGAAATTTATTGCGGAAATTTTCAAGGACCAATCGAAAGTGGGAGAATAAACAAAATCACCCTTAAGCTTAATCTTGTTTTAAGTAATGAAAAAAAAGATTTTCAATTCTCTGACACTGTTTCGGATTCAAAAGAAAATTTAATTGAAAAAATTATTCCTTCAAAGGAGGTTGAAATTATTAATGACTCTTCTAAAAAGGAGCTTCCTAAACAATCAGATAAGCCCACCTCAAGCTTTTTAAATTTGTTCAATTGGGTATACGCCGAGGAATCTAATCAAGGAGCGAATAGAGATGGCTCTCTTTCAGAAAATCAAGTTGTAGAACCTCAGGCTGTGGATCCTCAGGTTTTGGATAATCAGAATTCTCAATCAGGAAATAGCCCCTCTTCTCAAGTGTCAAATGAAGGAGCCGATTCTGTAAAATCTTCGGATTCTTTAAATAATGAAGGAGAAGAGAAAAACAATAGTAATCAAGATAGTAGTAGTGATCAAGAAGTAAATAGTCAATCTGGCGATGGTTCTATCCAATCTCAGGAATCTTCGGGATCGTCGCTTGATTCCAACGATTCAGAATCTAATTCAGAAGGAGATAACAATGAAGGATTAAATCTTAATCCTTTATCTTCTCTTTTTGATGTTTTTTATACTCTTGATAACCAAAATTGGAATTATCTTGGCTCAATTAACCAACTAAATTGGCAGAACACAAACTTTGAGGTTCCAGTAAATGATTGGCTACTAATTTCTAAGATTCAAGTAAAAATTCAAGCAAACCTCGAAAATCAAAATTTTCCTTATCTTTATTTAGAAAGCGTACCTTTAACTGTTGAATACGCTTTAAATAGTGATGACCTTAATGGTGAAAAAGAGATAGAAGTTGAGAATTTCCCTGAAATTAATAATTTGGATTTTTCTAAAGTAGAGCTATTAAGAGTTAAAGGCATTTCTCCTGAGGAGGTTGTTGCTTTTGTTTATAACAAAGAAACTGCCGAAAATCAGCTTTTGCTGATTAATGTTTCAAGTAAAGTTATTAAAAAGATTGCTTCAGGTTTTATTTCTCCAAAGAGCGGTTCGGTGATTGGTTTTAAAGATAACTTTATTTTTTGGTTGGGTGGTAGTGAAAATTTAATTTTTGCAGCTGATTATAAAAATCAGAAAATTTATCAGAATACCTTTCCTGAATTTGACAAATCAAATGGTCAAAGGACGGTTGTTAATTTTAAGGAAATAAATTACGAAGTTATTTACGATGGCCATGATTTTTATTTCAAAGACGATAAATACGGAGAAGTTTTTTCAGACGATTATGGTTTGGTTTTAAGAGATTTCAGAAAAAACTTTAATTTGGATGGTTATTTATCTAAAGAAAAACTCGAAGAGTTGGGTTTTATATTGGAGGAGGAGTAATTTTCGAAAGTTAAGGTTATGACTAATAAGTTGTTTTTTAACTTTATTAAAATTAAAAAAAACACTCCTTTTCTCTGGGTTATTCTTTTTATTTTTTCTTCCTTTAATCCCTATTTTTTTCTTAGTCCGGAAGATTTTTTAACTAAAAAAACTGCAAGAGCGGAGCTAAATCCAACTGGGAGTGAGTATTTCGTAAATATTGGTCCGGTTGCCGGAACAGCTACTGCTAATTATGTTTATGCTTCTATTTTTAATCCATCGGGTTCGACTAAAACTGTTTTAATAAAAAGAGTTTTAATAAGAGCTTTTGCTAGTGCAGCGGCTAATTATGTTAATTTAACTTTGAGGAGGATTTCAGCTGCTTCTGGAGGAACACAGATACTAGCTTCAGAAATTCCTAAAAAAATAACTATTCTCCTGATCCTGCTTTAGAAACAAGATATGCGGGGCCGACAGTAACTTTTGCAGGGACAACTAATTCAAGAATTTTATCCCAATCTTTACCTGGCGCGGCTGGCCAGTGGCACAGCAATAGAGATATTGATTTTTCTACAAATAGTGAACCAATTGTTTTACAACAAGGAGAGGGTTTAGCTTTATATAATGAAGCAGCAGGATCAACTGCTCATCTTGTAAGTATTTACATAGAATGGGAAGAAATTTCTTCTAGCAACACCCCCGGAGCTCAAAATGAATATTTATTTGCTTTCTCAAGAATTGAAAATGCAGGAGCAGCAAATTATGTTTATCATTCTTTTTTTAACCCGTTTGGATCTGGAAGAACTGCTGTGATAAAGAGAATTTGGTTTGGTGCTGAAACTTGCGATGCAGCAGCTGTTTACACAAATAACCTTGTCATTAGAAGAATTTCAGCTGCTTCTGGAGGAACCCAAATTCCTGCTGCTGATGTACCTAAAAAGCATACAGGAAGTGCAAATACAGCTATGGATCTTAGACATACAGGAGTTACTGTTACTTTAGTTGGAGGGACTGATGCAAGAATTGCTATGGTTACTCCTTGCGGTGCCGCTGGTCAACCTCATGGTTTTATGTATTTAAATTTTGATCAAACTGATGAAAAATTAATTTTACAACCGGGTGAAGGAATTGCTTTAGTGGCAGACGCTGTTGGAGATATTGATCAACTAATAAGATTGGTTGTTGAATGGCAAGAAGTAACGACTACTCCTTCAGCTCAAAATGAGTATTTAATTGCTTTAGGAAGAACTGAAATAGCTGCAGCTGCCAATACAACGTTTTTCACTTTTTTTAACCCATCCGGTTCTGGAAAAACAGCAATTGTTAAAAGATTAATTATTAGAAATGATGCTGATGCAGCAGCAGTTTATTCTGCTTTTACCTGGAGAAGATTAAGTGCTGCTTCAGGTGGTTTACTTATTGCAGCCACGAATATTCCTAAAAAAAATACTGGAAGCATAAATAGTGCAATGGAAATTCGTTGGTGCGGGTCAGCTTGCGGAACAGCAATTACCGCAACATATGTTAATACAACTAATTCAAGGATTTTGACAGTAAACGGACCTGGAGCGGTAGCCCAAATTATTGGCCATCGAGAAATAGTTTTTGGTGATAATGAAAAATTGATTTTACAACCAGGAGAGGGAATTGGCTTTTATATTGAAGCAGTCGGAGATGTTGATCATTATATTAAAGTAATGATTGAATGACAAGAAGCAACAAATACTCCCTCAGCTCAAAATGAATATTTAATTGACATTGGTCCTGTTAATG
>JAVZZP010000009.1:4330-7491 GCA_038885615.1 Candidatus Pacearchaeota archaeon | reverse complement strand
TTACTATTAGAGGGGTACAATGAAAGCATATATAAAAACAAACAATAAATGAAAATGAAAAATTAGCAAAAAAAGTTCTACTAGGAAAATTAAAGATAAAACTTAATTGTAAGATTATATAAAAAATTATTCTTAATTAAAATATCCTTCCGCTTTCTAGCTTTTTTATTAGGAAAGAGGAGAAATCATAGTCTTTTGCAATACTCTCAGTAGAAGAAAGAAAAATTTCCAGGTCTTCAACATTATCCTTCCATGAAATCTTTAATTTTCTTATAAAGCTTTCATAGTCTTTTAAGTCTTCATGAACAGAGATAATTAGGTCAGTTTTATTTCCTATTCCTTCCCCTTTAATAAACAGAATAACTTCTGGTTGGTTTTTTATAAAATTTGTAACTTCTTCAAGTTCTTTCTTTTTTGAATAGTCTTTCCAACGATACATTATGACAGCATGAACATTAAAGCCTAGTTTAGAAAAGTCTATTATTGAAAGATATTTTCTAATAAATCCTTCTATTTCAAGTTTTTTTCTTATTTTAAAGACTGTTTGTCTCGAAGTATTAAGCTTTCTAGCTATTTCTTGGTCCGATTTTTTACACCCTTTTATTATTTCTAGCAGAACATCTTTTTCTCTTCTCGTTAATGATTCTTCTAATTTTTTCATAATATTATAATTTACAGTTTGTTTAAAAATTTTTCTTTTTTTTAACATTCTGTTAAATAAAAATAAGAAAATTGACAAAAAAATTTATAAAGAAAAAGCATAAATTACATTTAATTAAAATCATAAAATACTGAAAATGAGAGTTATACCTTTAGGTGAGAGAGTTCTTTTAAAGATGGAAAAAGCAAAAGAAGAAATAACAAAAGGAGGCATTTATTTACCTAAATCTGACGATGAAAAAAAACAAGGGGTTGTTGTTGCTGTTGGAAAGGACAAGGACGGAAAAGATTTGCCTTTAAATGTTGGCGAAAAAGTTTTATATTCAGGTTATTCTAATGAGGAAATAGAGATTGATAACGAGAAACATGTTATAGTCGAGTTTAAAGACATAATTGCAAAGTTGGAGGCATAAATGGCAGACACAAAACAAATAACTTTTGGAGAGAATGCGAGACAGGCCTTAGTTAGAGGTATTGATAAAGTTGCTAACACAGTAAAAGTTACTTTAGGGCCAACAGGGAGAACAGTTATTCTTGACAGGCATTCTCCTTTAGTTTCTAATGACGGTGTTACAATTGCAAAAGAAATTGAGCTTAAAGATAAATTTGAGAATATTGGTGCTAAGCTAATTAAAGAGATATCCTCTAAAACACAGGATGCTGCTGGTGACGGTACTACTACTGCGATTATTTTAGGTCAGATAATTATAAAAGAAGGAATGAAAACAATAGCCGCAGGTTCAAATCCAATAGAAATAAAGAAGGGCCTAGAAAAGGCATCTAAGAAAGTCATAGAAGAAATAAAGAAAAAAAGCGTTGAAGTTAAAGATAAAAAAAGAATTTCTCAAGTAGCAACGATTTCTGCAAATAATGATGAGGAAATTGGCAACTTAATTGCAGAGGCAATGGAAAAGGTTGGTAATGATGGGGTTATTACTGTTGAAGATGGGAAGAGCATAGAAACAACTTTGGAGGTTGTTGAAGGAATGCAGTTTGATAAAGGCTTTGTTTCTCCTTATATGGTTACAGATAGTGAAAAAATGATTGTAGAGTTAGAAGATCCTTACATTTTGATTACAAATAAAAAGATTAACTCAATAAAACAAATAGTTCCTATATTGGAAACTGTTGCCCAGGAAGGCAGATCTTTATTGATAATTTGTGATGATTTAGAAGGTGAAGCTTTGGCTGCTATTATTATAAATCTTCTTAAAGGAACAATAAAATGCTGTGCTGTTAAAGCTCCGGGCTTTGGAGATGAACAAAAAGAAATTCTTGAGGATATTGCTGTTTTGACTGGTGGAAGAGTTGTTACAGATGAAAAAGGAATGAAACTTGAAGATATTGACGAGAGTGTTTTAGGAAGTGCTAGGAGAGTTGTAGTTACAGAAGATAAAACAACTATTGTTGAAGGAAAAGGAGACAAAAAAGATATAGAAAAGAGAATTAAAACAATTGAAAACCAAATAAAAAATACAGATTCAAATTACAAAAAGGAAGATTTAAAGAAAAGATTGGCAAAATTAGGAAAGGGGGTTGCCGTAATAAAAGTTGGTGCTTCAACAGAAACAGAACTCGAAGAAAAGAAATTAAGAATTGATGATGCTTTAAATGCTACAAGAGCAGCTGTTGAAGAAGGAGTTGTTGTCGGTGGCGGAGTGACCTTATTAAGAGCTAAGAAAGTTTTAGAAGATAGTGCAATAGAAAAGGAATTTGAGAGGGATGAAAAAGTTGGATTAAATATTTTGAAGAAAGTTTTAGAGGAACCTCTTAGACAAATAGCTAGAAATTCAGGAAAAGATGAGTCAGAAGTTTTAGTTAAAGTAAAGGAAAACAAAAACGAAAACTTTGGTTTTAATGCAAAAACAGATAAATTTGAGGATTTATTCGAGGCAGGAGTTATTGATCCTACAAAAGTTGTAAGAAGTGCCTTGCAAAATGCTGTTTCGGTTGCAAGTTTAGTTTTAACAACAGAAGCGTTGGTTGCAGATTTTGAAGATAAAAAAGACAAAGTTAAAGAAACAATTATAATCTAATTAAATCTGAAAGGAGGTGAAGATGTTTGAGGACGTTTTCGATGAAATAAGAAGGCTCCAGGAATCCTTGAACAGAAGTTTCAGAAATTTCTGGGAAAGCAGCAAAACAGATTTTTCAATGAGGACACCTCTTTCAGACATTGAAGAAACTGATAAAGAATTAATTGTTAAGTTTGAAATTCCTGGTGTTGACAAAAAGGATATAAATTTGAACGTTACAGAGGACAGAATTGAAGTAAAAGTTGAAAGAAAACAGCAAGCCAAAGAGGAAAAGAGAGGATTTTACAGAGAAGAAAGAGCTTATAGGGGTTTTTATAAAGCAATTAGCTTGCCTTGCGAGGTAATTCCAGAGAAAACAAAGGCGAAATACAAGGATGGCATTTTAGAAGTTGTCATGCAAAAAACTGAACAAAAAAAGAAAAACAAGATTGAGATTGAGTGATTTTTTATATTTTTTATTTTAGC
>JAVZZP010000009.1:0-4320 GCA_038885615.1 Candidatus Pacearchaeota archaeon | reverse complement strand
GCAGTTTTCTTTTAAACTTGTTAAACCTTTTTTTTATTAATTCATTTTCTTTTTTTGATAAATTTGAACTAGTGAAAGATCCTTCTATGAGCTCTTTTGGTATGCGACTTGCTTGTTTTTTCATAATTGTAATATCTTTTTTTGAAAGAAAAGGTGTCAAAGGACACTCCACTAAGAAATAATTTTTCTTGTTGTTTTTATAACTAAGATAAACTGGTCAGCATTTACACATTAAAGGTTTTTCTTTGTGTATCAAACAAGAATTTTCTTTCGAAAGATATGGACAAACGCCTTTTTTACTTTTTAATTCATAGTAATTTGAGTTTATCTTAATAAAAAAATTTTGATGTTCCGCTTTCAGAACTTTTTGCATTTCAGATTTTGTGAAATCTGGTCCGCCCATTTTACAACAGGCTGCATTGCATTTCTGACAAACTTCCAGGACTTTATCTTTTTTCATAGAAACAAATATCTCTAAGGGTTTAAATTTTTTTACAATTAAATTAACAACGATAAGAGTTATTTCTCTTTTTTATTTTGATATAACAGAAAATAAATAAAAAATTTTTAAAGATTTCTTTTATAGTTATAGTATGATAAAGGCAATAATCTTTGATTTTGGTAGTGTTATTTACAAAACAGAATGGGAAAAAATGAATCAATTTTTCGTTGAAAAACATGGCTTTGAAATTTTTTTAGAAGAAAAGGAAAACGAGGAATCAAAAGAAGAGTTAATTAAAATTTACAAAGATTCAGATGTTGGAAAAAAAGATTTTAGAAAATTTTCTCTTAAATTAAAACCAGAGCTAAAAAATATAGATTCAATAAAAAATAAATTACTAAAATTTATAATATGAAAAAGTATATTATTGAAGATTTATTTGTAAGAAAGCTAGAATTACAATATTGGGGGAAGAAAAAATCTTGAATTATGCTAATAAAACCTGCCAGCAAAAAAGAAAAAATAGAAGCATTAAAAATTGCCGAAGATTTGAAGAATGGTTTACTAAAGAGGGAATTAAAAATATGAAAACCGACTTTAAGTTTAACCAAGTTGTCGTGGCTTTTAAAAAATTCTCGGATTTTTGTGCTATACTACAAATTGCGGAAGAATGCAAATTTTGTGGATTGGAGTAAAAAGGGAGTTTCATAAAAAAGGAATAGGAACAAAACTTTTAGAATGGTTGGAGAAAGAAGCAAGAAAATATGGTTTGTATGCTATCGAAGTAGAAACTTTGTCAGATAAATAAGATTATGAACCTTATGAAAGAACAAGAGAGTTTTTTTATAAAAAAGGTTTCAAAAAAATTCTTTACAAAAGAGCAACAAAAAAGGTTATGATGAACAAATTGTTCTCTTGAAGTCGCTAAAGCCTTTTGGAAAGGTTTAAAAACTTATTTTGTAGAAAATTCTTGCTCTATAAGATGGAATATCACCACTACGATATAAGCGGGGCAAGATTTATGAAAGCAAGATATGCGCATTTATTTGGAAAATCAAATAAAAAAATAAGAGGTAGCAATTATAATTCTTTATATTATTTAAGAACTGAACAACAAAAATTTCAGCAATCGCACTCTCGCCAAGATAGAGAAAGCGGAATAGAAAAATCCGTTGAAGACCAATAATTTTTTTAATAGATATTCTTTATTTTTTTTATGAAACTTTTGCGAGAATCTTTGAAAGAAGCAAAATCTTCGGCAAAATTTTTACTTGGAAAAATTATTTGCAGAAAAATTGGAAATAAAGTTTTGAGAGCAAAAATCGTTGAGACGGAGGCTTATTTCGACGATAAAGATCCTGCTTCGCGGGCTTGTCAAAACGGCGATTTGAAAAAAACCATGGAAATGAAAGCAGGCACAATTCTTGTTTATGGGGTTCATAATAACTGGCTTTTGAACATTGTAACTGGAGAAGAAGGAAGAGCAGAAGCTGTTTTAATAAGAGCTGTTGAACCATTGAATTTTGAAGGAAAAACAAATGGGCCGGGTTTATTAACAAAAGCATTAAAAATTGATAAGAAATTTCATAAAAAAAACATTTTTGAGTGCGATGATTTTTGGATTGAAAATTGCGACGAAAGATTTGAAATTTGCGATAGTTTTAGAATTGGAGTAAAGAAAGATTTACAAGAAAAACTTAGATTTTACATAAAAGAAAACAAATTTGTAAGTAAAAAATGAAAAAAGCACTTGTTTTATTGTCAGACGGGTTGGATAGCAGGCTTGCTTGCAAAATTTTGCAAGAACAATTAGAAGTTGAAGCTGTTTTTTTTGCTTTGCCTTTTATTTCAAAGTTAGACAAAAAAATAGAAAGCATTAAAAATTTTTGTAAAAAAGAAAAGATAAAACTTTACTTAATAGATGTTAGAAGAGGAAAAATTTTTGAAGATTATATAGAGATAGTAAAAAAACCAAGATTTTCTAGAGGGGTTGCTTTGAATCCTTGTATTGATTGTCATATTTTTCTTTTTAAAGAAGCAAAAAAAATTGCAGATAAAAGAAAAATAAAAATAATTGCTAGTGGCGAAGTTTTAGGAGAAAGACCATTAAGTCAAACAAGAAAATCTCTAAAAAAAATTGATGAACAACTTGGTTTTGAAGTATTAAGGCCATTATCTGCAAAATTATTGCCCGAAACAACTTATGAAAGAGAAAAACTTGTTGATAGGGAGAAATTTTTTAGCGTCTTTGGTAGAAGAAGAAAAACACAATTTGAACTTGCTAGAAAATATAAAATTTCTTTTCCCCATCCAGGAGGTGGTTGTTTATTATGTGAAAAAGAATATTGTAAAAAACTTTATCCTTTATTGAAAAAAAATAAAATAAATTTCAGAGATATTCAACTTTTATCTATAGGAAGGAATTTTTTTGAGAGCAACTTAATTCTTGGAAGAAATGAAAAAGAAAACAAAATTTTAGAAAAAGAAGAAGGCATAAAAATAATTCCTACAGAACCGGGACCAACTGCTTTAATAAGAAACAAAAAAAACAAACTTCTTATAGAAAAAGCGAAGTGTTTAATTAAAGAATATTCAAAAAAAGAAATAAAAAATTTTATTATAAAATGAAAAAAATACAATTCTTCTCTGAAAAAACAAACAAATTTTATCAACTTTTACCAACAAAAACCATTCCAACTTTAAGAATTTCTGGAGTACCTATGCATAGATTTGCAAAAATAGACCCATTAGAAGACACTTTAAGAAAAATAAAATCAGCAAACCCCCATGGAATCGTTTTAGATAGTTGTTGTGGTTTGGGTTACACTGCTATTTATTCTGCCAGAAAAGAAGATGTTAAATTAGTTTATAGTTTTGAGATAGATGAAAATGTTTTGAGAATTGCAAGATTAAATGAATACAGCAAGGAGCTTTTTGAAAACAAAAAAATTATTTTAAAAAAAGGAGATGTTTCGAAAGAAGTAAAAAATTTTTCTAGCGAGTTTTTTGATGTTATAATTCATGATCCTCCAACTTTTAAAATGGCACCGGAACTTTACTCTGAAGATTTTTATAAAAAATTAAAGAAGGTTTTAAAAGTCTGTGGAAGATTGTGGCACTATTGTCCTAATCCTGGTAAAATGAAAGCGAATAATTTCAAAGATAATTTAAAAAAGAAGTTAAGAAAATATTTTAAATTTGTATCTTATGATGAAAACTCTATGGGTTTTGTATGTCAAAAATGAAATTTGTTATTGAACATTTAGAAAAAAGAGTATGGCCTTGGTGTCTCGTAGAATACAATAGTATAAGCGATATCGTCGGAAAAGAAAATCTCATTTTTACGAATATAAAAAGAAGAAACAAAAGTTTAGAAAAGTTTGGTAAATGTTACAAAGAGAGATTTTTTGAACTAATCAAAAAGAGAAATATAAACACAAGAAAAGTTTGTGTTTTAGATCCTACTGCTAAAGAGGTTCTTTCTTCAAGAGAAGCAAAAAACTTTGAATATTTTGTTTTTGGAGGCATTTTAGGAGATTATCCTCCACAAAAAAGAACGAAAAAAGAACTTTCACCCACATTAAAAAATTGTGTTTTCAGAAATATAGGAAAAAAGCAGTTCCCGACGGACAACGCTGTTTTAGTTGTAAAAGAAATCTGCAGGGGAAAAGAATTTTCAGAATTAAAATTTAAAGACAAACTTGAAATAAAAATAAACGAATTTGAAAGTGTTGAATTGCCTTTTAGATATTTAGTTTATGAAGGAAAGCCCTTTATTAGAGAAAAATTAGTTAGATATCTCAAGAGAAAGAGGAAGTTTTAGAGGTTTTTGATGAAAGATTGATAATAATTTATAATTTTAAACTTTATTCTTTTTG
>JAVZZP010000008.1:0-10019 GCA_038885615.1 Candidatus Pacearchaeota archaeon | reverse complement strand
TTTTGCACAGTCATGTTATTTTTTATAATGATTGTTTGCAAGTTTCCCCCGCCCAGGGCGCAGACTTCTTCTACGGCCGCATGTAGGTCAAGAGCAGATTTTCTAAAAATAATATTGTCCATAGTTTTTTTTGAAGAAGTATTTATTTCTGTAAGAGTAATTATGGATATGGCAAGCATTGCAAGTACGATAACTGAAAGAATTAGGTACTCTAGCGTTATTTGACCTCTTTTATTTTTTTTGGCAAAGAATACTGCCAATCCATCTCACCTTATATAAGATACTGAACTTTTAGCTTGTTCTTCCATTTCCGTATTCTTCTTTATCTCTTCTTCAAGCTGTTTTATCATTTTTTCTGTTTTTTTAGCTCTTTCTTCAATATCTTTAGTGTTTATTTCAAATGAAAGGTAATTAGAGAGAAGTTTTACAATTTCCTTTGCGGATGTCGTATCTATATAACCGCCATGTGTTTCTCCTAATAAGCATATCCCATCCATATTGTATAATTTTGAAAGGGCCGGTAGAAGACCGGCCGCACCAACTATCGACCCTTTTGCTTCGCCAAAAACAACCCCTAATTTTTTTAATTCATTGATGTCTTTTTTGTTTGTCACAACGCCAAAAATTCTCCTCTTTTCAGTTATTGCACCTGTACTATAGCCACCAATACTTATTACTTTTTTTACACCAATCTTTTTTGCGTATTGGAGAATCTCTCCTGCAATTTCATATTGTCCTTTTGAGCTTATAGCTTGAATATCCCCAACAAGTATAAGAAGATCAGACTTCTTTGTTTTTGCAAGATAAAACTTATTTTTAATGAGTTTCATAGTACCGCTTTTAGTCATCATAACTTGATGAGGAAAATAAGGTGACAGAAGAATTGCTATTGGCTCTGCCTTTAACTCTTTTGCGATATATTTAGCACTTATTTGCCCTATTAATCCTATCCCAGGTAGTCCTATGAGAAGAATTCCATCTTTTAGTTTTTTCTTAATTTTTTCTATTATTATTGTTTTATTCATTTTATCACCCTAATCCTTTTGCTTTTCTTCTATATTCACCATATTTATCATGAGGATTAAATAAGGGGGGGTGTGCTGAAACTGTTTTATAGCCGCAATGTTCTTCTAATAATGTATAACTTCCACATTTTTGGCACCGCATCATTTTTTTCATTTATTTTCCCTTTCTATTTCAAAAATACAAGAATATTTTTTAGCATAAGACTCAATATTTTTTATTGTTTTTTTCATTTCCTTTTCAGCAATTTTATAATCTTCTGCAGTAATGGATACCTTATATCGTGGGGCGCCCAAATAGTGTATTTTTATGTTATTGTTATTATTTATAATAGTTTCAAAGCATTCTTTAATATTGTTTACTCCTTCGCCACCAAAACAATAAAATTTTATAGTATAGTCGAGCGTAATCAATTGTTTTTTTATGTTCTTTTTTGCTATTTCAACTATTTTTGAAACTAGCGTTTTTGGAAGATCAAAATCTTTTAGAACACTTTCCCCTTTTTCGCTTACTTCTTTAAGGCAGCTATACGCATCTCCGTATTTTTCCTCCATTTTTTTAAGTAAATCTTCAATATTTACTTTTTTTATTTTTGAAGATGAGACTGCTATCTCAATAAGTTTTTTTGCTCTAGCTCGGTAATTCATTTCTTCTAATTTTCTACGTTTTTCCTCTTCGGTTACTCTTTTTAAAGATATGTCTATTTGGTTTTTTTCTTTATCAATATGGTGTACCCTCGCAACTATTCGTTGACCATCTGAAAGAAACTCATGGATGTTTTTTATCCACCTTGATGCGACTTCAGATACATGAAGAAATGCCTCTTGATTGTCATATTCGATTAAAGTGCATATTGCTCCATAAGGCATTATCTTTTTTACTATTGCTACTACCAATTCATTTTCTTCTGGCATTTTTTGCAGTGCAATCACCCATACTCTTTTATTATTTCGCCTTTTATGATTGCCTTGCCGCCAGTGTTATGGGCCAAAACCTTTTGGCATTTTTTACATTTTATCTCAGTCGTAGTATGGCTAAAAATTCTTTGGACGCTTCCACATTCACATTTAACATCGTAAAATTTAGATACCATAATTACACCTTGATTTCTACTTTTTTAGTTGTTCTTCCACCACCAAGAACACGTTGATGCTTTTTTTTGCAGGATTGACATTGGAGTATTAACTTTTGTCTTTTTCCTTGTTTTTTTACTGATTTTTTGCCTGCTCTTTTACCTCCATGTCCTTTTAATTTTCTTTCGTGGGCGCGCGTACCTCTCGCCAATGTCCTCGCAGAGCCTTTGCTTGCTACCTTGACCTTATGCACCTCGTGCTTTTTGCAAAAGGGGCAATATGCGTTAATCTCATTCGGAAATTTCATTCTACATCACCATTTCTGCCATTTTTGCTTTTATTAACCATTCGACCTCTTCTTTAGGAAGAGATACTATTTCATCCTGTTTATATGGGCCGTACGTATTACCATCTAAACCTTTATATGCCTCGATATCTTTTATAATTTTTACTTTTAAGTGCGTTTCTTCACACTGCTTAACTACATTTTCATTTACTATTTTTCTAAATTCACTTAAGGCGTTCTGGACTTTGTCAAAGAGCTCTTTTTCTTCCGTTGTTATGTAGCCGTTTATCTCATCCCCTCTCAGTGCCATTAGTAATATTTTTTCTTCTCTTTTTTCTTTTATCGCTGCTACTATTTTCTGTATGTTTTCGTATTCTCTTATTTTCATTATTGAATTGGAAGAAAATGCTTCGCATTTCTTTTGTTCTATAAATGCGGATAATTTTTTATAGAAATCTCCATCTACTTGGCTGAGTTTAGGGGAATTTATTTCCTTTTGCTGTATATCTCTAAGCAACATATAAGTTATCTCCGCCATATGGTTGTTAAATTCAGCTGAACAGTATTTAAAGATTTTCTTTCTTATTCTTTTAGTGTTTTTTATGTTAGGCGACCAAAAAAAGATAAAAAAAGAAGAACCAAGCTTTAATGGAGAATCTAAAAAAACTGATAATAGAGTAGATAAAGCTAGCCCAAAATTAGCTAAAGCTAAGCCAAAAAAAGAAGAACCAAAAGGTTTAGCTGGCCATGTTGATGTAGACGCCCACAGATATGGTAGTATTCGTTTAGTTTTTGGTGAAGAAAATAAAGCAGAGGTTTCTATTAATTTTTTTTCTGGGGAAGATAACGAACCATATATTATTTATCCGTTATACATAAACAGAAAAAGCAAATCGCCTAAAAATCTAACCATACTTCTTAATTTTGGTTTTAATTGGATAAATGAAGCTGCTAATAAAAAATCAAAGGAATTGAATGCTTCTCTTTCAGAAGGCATACAAAAAGCACTTAAAGAAGAACTTAATCTTAGTGAAGAAGATGTAAAAAAGATTACATCTCTTATAATAAAAGAACTAAATAAAGGCGATGGAATAAAAAAACTGTTCAGTTCGATAAAGCCAAAAGAAGTCAAATTTGATTAAAAATATTTCTATTCCTACATTATATGGTGATTATGTGGCTACGCCGTCTATAGTGTCCGTGTCTGGACAAAAGAAGGTTATTAAAAAAGAGCCAAATGTTGTATTTTATAGTGTTGATTCTCTAACAAAAAAACAACTTGAGGATTTAAAAAAAGACTACCATATTGCGAAATTTTCTTTCTACACAAAAGAAGGGAACATCTTTATAAAAAAAGATTACTATCTCCTTGTTAAAAAAGATTACTCCGGCGATATTGATGAGGCAGTGCATTCTTTCTTAAAATCGAAGGTAGAATTTTATAAAAAACTAGCACCCAAAAAAGAAGAACCCAAAAAAGAAGAGTTATCACAACAACTACCTTTAGAACCTTTAGTTCCTAGTAAAAAAGAAGAACCCCTGCCAAAAAAAGAAGAACTTAAGAAAGAAGAGAAAGAACCACCAAAAGAAATAACAAAAAAACAATATGAAGAAAAAATAGAAAAGAAAAAAGAAGAACCCCTGCCAAAAAAAGAAGAACTTAAGGAAGAAAAGAGCGAAGAACCACCATGGAAAAAGGATGCGAATGAGGTTCTTAGTTCCATGTTGAATATTGGTGTTGATGAAATAAAAAAAATAGATGATAAAAGGGAAAAAAATAATAAGGATAGAGGTCTACCAGAACCAGATGTTGGACGTAAGTTATCTTTATCACAAGTAGAGGTAGGAAAATCTATACGTGAAGGGAAGTACACTACCACAAATATTAAAAATAAGTGTAAAGTAATTAAAGATAAGAATAATATACCTCATTTATTTTTTGTTTCTTCTTTTACAACTAAAGACAACGGTACAGTAATTACTTTTAACGCTCCAACAATAAACGAAAAATCCATCGAAGATAATAGTTACGAGCGAATACCGATACAGATCGAAGAAAATAGGAAAAAACAGATTATTGCGTATATTAGGATTGGAAAAAGTTTTTGTGTTAATAGTGAAGAAAAGGAGGAGGGAATTTATAGACTTAATGATGAGGCAATTAATTTTATAATAGCAAAATTAAAAGAAAACATAGACAAAAAATATCGTAAATATCTTGATCAAGTACGAGAAAACATATTAAAAAACATAAAAATAAAAAATAAAAAATAGCGTCATAATTTCAAGTGCTTTTTATGACAACTGGGGTTTGCGTTAGATGTGGAAAAAAAGGCGAAGTGGAATATGGTGCAGATGGTTTGCCATATTGCTCTTCTTGTATTTTTTATGGTCTAAATAGACAATGTAGCAGATGCAGAATGTACCTGCCGGCTTCGGAAATGCAACAATATAAAGGAATGTGGGTATGCCCTAACTGTTTGATGGATATGCGAGATGAAGATAAACCCAAAGAAGAAAAAAAAGAAAAGCTAACGACATCTACTCTAAAATATCAAAACACTTGCGAAAGATGCGGTAAAGAAGCTGAAGTTTTCTATATATTTAACAATAAACGCCTTTGTGCCTCCTGTTATGAAGATGAGGCTGGGACTTCCATCTCTGGGAGAAAGCCATTTTCAGCACCGATAAGAGTAACTGTTACTAAGAAAAAATCTTTTTTTGAAAAAGTTTTGGATTTCATTCAATCTTTATTTGGTATACGTAAAAAGAGCCATTCAAAAAATGAGATAGTTGCATACAGACAAAATGCTATTAAAGGAAAAGAACCACTCACTGAAAAAAATTCTAAAAAGACTCCGATAGAAGCAGAAGTAATCCAGCAACAACCTCCAACAGAGTCATTCAAGAAATTTAAAAAAGAGTAATCCTTTTAATTTGCTACGCACATTGTTGTATTATGTTGCAATCTCAAAATTATTCTATAATAGCTGATATTTATGATTTTCTTTATAAAGAGCGTGCAGACGTTTCTTATTATTTAGAGGAATCAAAAAAAGCAAATGGGAAAGTGCTTGAGATTGGGTGCGGAACAGGCAGAGTAATGCTTAAGCTTTTAGAAAAGGGCATAGATATAGAAGGATTAGACATATCTGAAAAAATGCTTTCTGTCTTAAAAACAAAGGCAAAAGTTAAGAATCTGACACCAAAGGTTTATCTTAAAGACATGCGCACATTTTCTTTGAACAAAAAATATTCTCTTATAATAATACCGCTTCGTACATTTATGCATCTTTCTAGTGACACTGAAAGATTAAAAACTTTGAAAAAGTGTTATGCTCATCTTTTGAATTCCGGAAAGTTGATAATCCATCTATACAATCCATACGCATTTCAAAAAGCAACTGACTTTCGACCAGTGTACAGTCGTTTTTTTAATTTAGGCAGCGAAAGGATAGGCGCAATATGGTACGAAAGATATATCCCTTCCAAAGAAAAAATAGAATATCTTATAGAAATAACAAAAAAAGACAAAAAAATAAGAAAATTTTTTATGTTTCTCTATTTTGTGAATAATAAGAAAATAGAAGAATTACTAAAAAAAGCCGGTTTCAAAAAAGTAAACATTTATTCAGACTTTGGTAAAACTGAATTTTGTGAAAGGAAAAAAGTTAGTGAGATGATAGTGGTGGCTCATAAATGAACTTATTCAAGAAAATTATCTGTTTTTTAAAGCCTTTTGAACCACCTTTTGAAAAAACAGAATTTGAGAAATTTGAAGATGCTCTTCTTAATTTTCAAATATTTTACCCCAAACACTGGAGTTATGAAAAAGAAACTGCAGTAATCGATGGGGCATATGCCATTATTTTTCACTCTACCACATCGCCAGCAAGTTTAAGAATAGAGGTCAATACAAAAATACCGAAGTGCTACAGTAAGAAAGATTTTAGGAAATACGCCAAAAATGAAATAGAAAAACCAACTGCCGGAGTGATTGCTAATGCAAAAGAGCAAAGAATAAACAACTATGAATGTATTCAAACAGAGTACTTTTTTTATGATAGAGGAAGAAAATTCTATGGAAAAAAAATTTTTATTTTTGTTAAAGACCGCATATTTTCTTTGTTTTTTATTTGCGATGAAGAAAATCACAAAAACTTAAAAAAAACATTTGATTATATTGTTGATTCGCTTGTCATAAAACCAAAAAAGTTGATTATTGTATGAAAAAGAAAAATGTTTTTGAAGTGTGCGCAATATGTGGGAGGGTGGCTGATAAATCTTCTGGTAAAGAAGATTTTAAATGTGAAGTATGTGGAAATAATATTTGTGTTGTTTTACCTAGAAAGTATTTTATAGAATTAGCAAAAAAATTTGGAAAGTGAGATTATGGACCAGCTTTTAGAAATAATAAGAAAACATGCTTTGAAAAATGCTTTTGATTATGGAAAGGCGAATACAGCTAATGTTGTAGGTAAAGTAGTGGCAGAGTTTCCAGAAGCAAAAAAAGATATGAAAAAAACAATGAAATTAATATCAGATGTTATAAATGAGGTGAACTCTCTTTCAAAAGAAGCAATTGAAGAACAAATGAAAAAATATGAATACAAACAAAAAAAAGAGCAAAAAAAGGAAATAGATGTCGAAGGAGCTGAAAGGGGAAAGGTGGTTACAAGATTTCCACCAGAACCAAATGGTTGGCCACATATCGGCCATGCAAAAGCTTTTTGTCTTTCTTGGACTATAGCGAGAAAATATAAAGGTAAAGTTATTTTAAGATGGGATGATACTAACCCAGAAGCAGAGAAACAGGAATATGTGGATGCAATAAAAGATGGTATAAAGTGGTTGGGTTTAGATTGGGACGAGGAGGTTTATTGTAGCGATTATATGCTTAAAATGTACTCCTTGGGGGAGCAATTGATAAGACAGAATGATGCATATTTTTGCAATTGTTCACAAGAGAAGATATCGTTATCCCGTCAGAATGCAAGAAGATGTGAATGCGGTTCGAGACACACAGAAGAAAATATTGCTCTGTGGAATAAAATGCTTAATGGTGATTTTGAAGAAGGCCAAGGTGTGATTAGGTTAAAAGGAGATATGTCTTCTTTGAACACAGTTATGCGTGATCCTACGCTTTTTCGCGTAATTAAAACACCTCATTTTCGCCAGGGCAAAAAATACAATGTTTGGCCAACTTATGATTTTCAAGGGCCAGTTATGGATTCTCTTTTAGGTATAACCCATCCTATTCGTTCTAAAGAATATGAATTACGAGATGAATTGTACGTATTTCTTTTAAAGAAATTAAATATGTATGTACCGAAAATGATATCGATATCAAGATTGTCCATTAAAAATGCACCGGTAAGTAAGAGATTATTAAGGCCTCTTGTTGAAAGCGGTAAACTTTGGGGATGGGATGATCCTCGCTTACCTACTCTTGCAGGATTGCGAAGACGAGGTATATTGCCGGAAGCTGTGAGGAAGTTTGTGCTCAGTAGTGGCATATCAAAAAGTGAGAGCGAAGGTGGTTGGGAAATTCTCCTTGCAGAGAATAGGAAACTCCTTGACCCAATATCTAAGCATTACTTTTTTGTTAGTAATCCTGTAAAAATAGAAGTTGAAGGTTTGCCGCAAGATATTGAGCTTAAGTTTCATCCGAAAGAGGATCTTGGTAAAAGAAAGATATCTCTATCTAAAAACATCTATATATCAAAAGAAGATGCAGTTTTTCTAAAAAAAGGTGAAATAATTAGACTAAAGGATCTTTCTAATATACAAATAATATCTGAAAATCCGTTAAAAGCAAAAGCAGTTGGCGGAGAGATGCCACAGAAAAAAATACAATGGGTGAGCGAAGTAGCAAAGCTTGAGTGCGAAATTGCTATACCTCACGATCTTTTAGATGAAAGCGGAAACTTTAATGAGGGAAGCTTGGAGATTGTAAAAGGTTATTGCGAAAGTACATGTAGTTCATTAGCACCTTTTGAGATAATTCAATTCGAGCGTTTTGGTTTTTGCAAACTTGACAAAAATGAAAAAGACAAATTATTCTTTATCTTAAGTTGTTGATCAGTATGCTTTATGCAAAAGTTGAAAAAGCAAAGGCCCAACAGATTATAAAGAAAATTATAGCTAGCGGTTGCTATGCAGATGGTTTTAGGTGTTTTAACGAAGGTGACTATGTTTTCATTCCTATTTCTAAGAAACCAAGAGGAAAATGGACTTTAGTAGAACGAGAGGGCATGGTCAGCAAAAAGAAAAATGTAAAAGATATACTGCAAGAAAAGATAGGAAAAGAGAATGCTGAACTTTTATATTCTTCATTTGATATCGTCGGAGATATCGCCATAGTCGATTTTCCAGAAAATACAGAGAAGTATGAAAAAGTTTTAGCTAATGCTATTATGGAAGTACACAGAAATGTTAAAGTAGTAGCCAAAAAGATGGGTGCGGTTAGTGGGGATTTTAGAGTACGGCCACTAAAAGTTATTGCTGGTGAAAATCGCACTGAAACAATATACAAAGAACATGGTTGTAAAATGAAATTAGATGTTGCAAAGGTTTATTTTTCAGTAAGGCTTAGTGCGGAGAGAAAGAGAATTGCAGAGCAGGTTCGCCCAGGCGAGAAAATACTCGCGTTGTTTGCTGGTGTAGGGCCGTTTCCATTAGTCATAGCAAAAAAGCAGCCATCGGTTAAAATAGTCGCAATAGAGCTTAATCCTGTAGCCGTTAATTATATGCGAGAAAATATTAGTCTAAATAAGGTAAATAATATTATTGTAGAAGAAGGGGATGCTCGCGAGATAGTAACTAAAAAATACAGAGACTATGCTGATCGAATTTTAATGCCATTGCCAAAAAGTGCAGACAAATTTTTAGACGTTGCTTTTAGAGGTGCAAAAAATGGCTGCATTGTGCACATATATGGTTTTGGCCCAGAAAACGACCCTTTTTTTGAACTCGAGCAAAAAATAAAGCAATATGGCAATGAAAAAGTAAAAATAATAAATAGAAAAATTGTACGTCCTTATGCACCTCGTGTTGTGCAAGTAGTAATCGATTTTGTTATACTCAAATAATTATTTTATTTCCTCAAAAGAAACAACTTCATCAAAATCTTTCTTTTTGTTGATTGAATGGGTTATGCCTTTTATTATTGGTTCAATAACTTTATTTGAAGCTTCGTATCCAACAGCGATAACAACAATTGGTATGTATCTTTGCGGTATCTGTAAAATACTTCTTAATTTTTGCTCGTTAAAACCGATTGTTACGCACGTCCCTAGCCCCAAAGCAGTAGCCGCAATTAGTAAGTTTTCTACAGCCAAGCCCAAGTCAAAAAGATAGGTCTTTTGTTCTTCTCGTCCATAAAAGGATTCTTTGTCTGCAAGCGCTATTATTATAACTGGCGCGGTATTCATCCATTTGTTCACTATAAGATTTGCGGATAATACTTTTTTTCTGTTTTCTGGATTAGCTACAACTAAAAAATGCCACGGTTGTCTGTTCATTCCAGAAGGCGCACATATCGCAGCTTCAAGAATTGCTTTTAATTTTTCTTTTTCTACAGGTTTATCTGAATATTCTCTAACTGAATGTCTTTTTTTTTATTGCTTCGAGTGCAT
>JAVZZP010000007.1:0-17318 GCA_038885615.1 Candidatus Pacearchaeota archaeon | reverse complement strand
GAGTTAGAGAAATTCGAGAAGCAAAAGAAATACGGCATTGTTTGGGAAGACAAGCCAGAACAAGTTGCTTTAATGTGCAAGGAAAAATTGCCTATTCTCACAGAAATCAAGGACAAAGAAATTAAAACAGACAAAAACAAGCCAACCAACATTTTAATTGAAGGAGATAATTATCATGCTCTTTCTGTTTTGAATTATACTCACAAAGGAAAAATAGATGTTATCTACATTGATCCGCCGTATAATACTGGAAATGAAGGGTTTATGTACAATGACAAAATTGTTGATAAGGAAGATGCTTATAGACATAGCAAATGGCTTTCTTTTATGGAAAAAAGACTTCGCCTGGCCAGAAACCTTTTGAGCGACAAAGGAGTTATTTTCATTTCTATTGATGATAACGAAGTAGCACAATTAAAACTTTTATGCGATGAGATTTTTGGAGAGGAGAATTTTGTAGATTTAATAGTTTGGCAAAAGAAATCTTCCCCAAAAGGGGTACCACCTAAAAATATGATGGTCAATGTTCATGAATATATTGCTGTTTATCAAAAAACAAAATTTTTCTCTTTTAATGGCCAACCCAGAGAACTGAGAGGATTTAAAAACCCTGATAATGATCCTCGTGGTCCTTGGAGAAATACAAACATAAAAAGTACTACTAAAAATAAAAATGAAGCCTTTACTATAATTGATCCAAAAACAGGTAATAAGTTTACTGATACATGGGCATATAGTAAGAAAGAATTAGAAAGATTAATTAGAGATAATTATATTATTTTCCCTAAAAGTAACAATGGACAAGTTAGAAAAAAAGAATTTTTCTACGAGTTTAAGAATCAAAATATTCCTCTTATGTCTTTTTGGGGAGTTTTTGATAATCAAAAAAATACTGAAATGTTAAAAGATATGTTTGGAGACTTAGTTTTTTTAAATCCTAAACCATTAAATTTAATTATTTTTTTATTGAAAAGTGTTTCAAAACCAAACTCCCTCATTCTCGACTTCTTCGCCGGCTCAGGCACCACAGGCCACGCTGTTTTAGAATTAAACAAGGAAGACGGGGGCAACAGGAAGTTTATTTTAGTTACTAACAACGAAAACAACATATGCACAGATGTTTGTTATCCGAGAATTGAGAAGGTAATTAAGGGATATACAAATCTTAAAGGCGAGAAAGTTGAAGGTTTAGGCGGAAACTTAAAATATTTCAAAACAGATTTTGTTGATGCGAAGCCAACAGACAAGAACAAGAAGAAATTAGTTGATGAATCTACAGAGATGCTTTGTTTAAAAGAAGATTGCTTTGATTTTGTTTTAAAAGGCCATAATTTCAAGATTTTCAAGAATAATGAAGACAAGTATTTGGGCATAATTTATGATGATGACGGGATTGAGCCGTTTAAGAAAGAAGCCAAAAAATTAAAGAAAAAGTTTGTTGTTTATGTTTTCTCTCTTGATGACAGCGCAAGAGAGGAAGAGTTTGAAGATTTGGAAAATGTCGAATTAAAACCAATTCCAGCAGTCATACTTAATGTTTATAAAAGAATTTTCAGAGGTATTTAATATGATAGAGTTAAGAGATTATCAAAAAAAGGCAATTCAAGGCCTTAAAGAAAAGGTTCAAAGAGTCTTAAACAACCCAGAGCAAGGAATTGTTGTTTTTCAGGCACCAACAGGTTCAGGAAAAACCTTAATGGTTTCTGAAATGTTAAAGCAATTAGTTAAAGAAAATCCAGGAAAACTATCTTTTGTTTGGATTTCTGTAAGAATGTTGCACGAGCAAAGCAAAGAGAAATTAGAAAAATATTATGAAGATGATAGATTAATTCAATGCTCTTATTTTGAAGATTTGGAAGATAGAAAAATAGGTGAAAATGAGATTTTGTTCATTAATTGGCATAGCATAAACAAAAAAGACATTAACATTTATGTCAGAGAAAACGAGCAAGACAATAACTTAAACACAATTATTCAAAACACAAAAGAAGAAGGAAGACAGATAATTTTAATAATAGATGAAAGCCATCATACAGCAAAATCAGAGCGTTCAAGAGAATTAATTGAAGTTATTGGCCCGAAAGTAACGATTGAAGTTTCAGCTACCCCTCATTTAAAAGAAAATGTTTCTGAAATTGAAAAAGTTTATTTGGCAGATGTCAAAGCAGAAGAGATGATTAAATCAGAAATTGCTATAAACCCAGAGTTTATGAATTTAAAAATAGATAAAAAAAGCCCGGATGAGATTGTTATTGGCCAAGCTTTAAAGAAAAGAGAAGAATTAGCCAAACTTTACAAAAAAGAAAATGTTAATGTTAATCCTTTAGTTTTAATTCAATTACCAGACCAAAAAGGCAACTTAATAAACAAAAAAGATGATGTTGTAAGAATCTTAAAAGATAAATTTAATATTACAGAAGAAAACGGAAAACTAGCAGTATGGCTTTCAGAAGAAAAAACAGACAATTTAGCAAACATTGACAAGAATGACAATGAAGTAGAAGTTTTGGTTTTCAAGCAAGCAATTGCATTAGGTTGGGATTGCCCAAGAGCGCAGATTTTAGTTATTTTTAGAGAATCAAAAAGTTTTACTTTCACAATTCAAACAATTGGAAGAATCATGAGGATGCCAGAATTAAAATATTATTCTAATGATGAATTAAACAAAGGTTTTATTTTTACCAATTTAGCGAATATTGAGATAACAGAGGATTATGCAAAAGATTATTTAACAATTTATGAATCAAAAAGAGATAATTCTATCTACAAACCAATAGAATTAGTTTCTGTTTATCTTAAAAGACAAAGAGAAAGAACAAGATTAAGCGGAAAATTTGTTGATATTTTCTTAGAGATAGCAGAAAAAAATAATCTTTCAAAAAAAATAGTAATTCAGCCAGAAAAAATAACTATGCCAATTATTGCAGACGGCAAAATTGTTGATGTTGATAAAAAAGGCGAAGTAGAACATAAAGGCAAGATAGAGATTAAACTTGACGATATTGAATTGCAAAAAATTTTTGACAAGTTTATAACGGATAATTGCTCGCCTTATGCACCAGTTGATTCAAGCGACAGAATGAAAACAGCTATTTACAAATTCTTTAACCAAAAATTCAAATTAGAAAAATATGACCCAAGAGTTCAAAGAATCGTTGTAGCAAAAGAAAACAGACAATTATTTTCAAATATAATCGCAGAAGCAAAAGACCAATACAAAAAAGAAGTAGTTGATAAATTAAGCAAAACGAGAGAAAAAGAAATAACAGAAAAATGGGAAGTGCCTTTAATTGACTCTTATAAAAGCAATGTCAAAAAGGAAATTCATCCAAAATCAATAATGAAACCTTTCTTTATAGCTAAAAAAAGCGAACCCGAAGAGATTTTCATGGCCTTGCTTGATTCTTCCGATAAAGTTGAATGGTGGTATAAAAATAGGGAAGGAGAAAAAAAGTATTTTGCCATTCCTTACATTGAAAATGACAAAGAATGGGCATTTTATCCTGATTTCATCGTGAAATTTAAAGATGGAAAAATAGGACTATTTGATACAAAAAGCGGAATAACGGCAAAAGACGCGAAAGCAAAGGCAGAAGCACTTCAAAAATATATAAAAGAACAAAACAAAAAAAGCAAGAATCTTATTGGCGGAATTATTGCACAGAAGAGAAAAGGAGATGAAACTCTTTACTTGAACGATAAAGATATTTACAATTATGACTCTGAATTAACTTCTTGGAAGGTTTTAGAGTTATAGACTATTTCTTTTTTACAAAATAATAAATTATCGCAGTTATTATGCTAAAAAGAAGTGCAAGAACTATCCAAAGAACTTTTTCGCCAGTTTTCATTCTTTTTTGTACTGCTAGAACATCATAAATAACCCAAACAGCACAAACAACCGCAATAATCCACAATAGTGTTCTCAGCATTTTTTCCTCATTTTTTATTTATTTTAATAAGAAAAAAGGGTTTATAATCTTATTGTTAGATAGTTTTTTAAACCTTTTAAACTTTAATAAGAAATGGAAAAAAGTGTGAAAATAAGTTTAATAGTTTCTCTAACTTTAATTATAATTGTGGCATTAAGCGTTTTTGCCCTTCTTCAAATTAAAAGCCCTCAGAAAAGCACAATTTCATCGACAGGAGAAGCAGAAATTTCAGTAATTCCAGATAAAGTTGTTCTTTATTTGAACATTGAAACTAACGGAAGCAATTCAAAAGAAGCAAACGAAAAAAATTCCAAGATTTACGATGATTTGATTGATAGCTTAGAAAAAATTGGGATTAAAAAAGAGGAAATAAAAACATCTAGCTTTAATATTTTTGAAGATGTTGAATGGACTTCATATGGCAAAAAATCGAGAGGTTGGAAAGCTGTTCATTCTTTAGAAATAAAATTGAACTCAACTGAGGGAGAAAAAATCGGAAAAGTTATTGATGAAGTTGTTGGTGTTGGTGCAATTATAAGTTGGATAAATTTTGAATTGAGCAAGGATTTAGAGATAAAAACAAAAGCAGAAGCCATAAAGTTGGCCTCGCAAGATGCAAGAGCAAGAGCAGAAGCATTGGTTTCTGGACAAGGAAGAAAAATCGGAAAATTAATCTCAATCGAGGAATCTTTTAGTTATTATCCTTGGAGAGTTTTCGATGTTGCTGCATCGGAAGGTCTTTCTGATGACGTAGTTATTTCAGAAGCAAAAGCAAATATTAATCCTTCAGAAAGAAAAATAACTGCAAGAGTTAAAGCTGTTTATGAGGTGAGGTAATGGCAAAAGTAATGAATGCGGCTTTTGGAATAGGAATTGCAGTAATTCTATTTATCGTGGTTGTTTTAGGAGTTCAAGTTTTTTATCCTTCTCCGAATTTAGAAAAAATATGTCCCGATTATAACAAACCTCTGTATTATTATCCTGATTTTAATTCTTGCAACGAAACAATTTCTGTAAAAGAGTGCAAAGATTGGCTAAAAAACCAAACAAGTTTTGATTATGAAAGAGATAAACAGCTTCAAGAGTGTTATAAAAAATTTGATGAAGAAAATAAAAATTATGGGAAAAATATTTTCATAATAACAAGTTTGGTTGGAATAATTTTTGTTTTAGCAAGTTTATATTTTATTTCTTTAACAAACATAGCTGGCGGAACTGCTTTTTCAGGAATTGTTTTAATAATTTATGGCTTTGCAAGAGGTTGGCAAGGAACAGGAGATAGTTTAAAGTTTGTTGTTAGTTTAATTGTAGCTGTTTTGTTTGTTTTAGCTGCTTTGAGATTGAATAAGAGAGAAAGTAATCAAAAAAACAGGAGTGTTAAGAAATAGCCAAAGACCGTACTTAAAACTCCAAGCAAAATTCCTTTAAAAATTTCTTTTTTTGAAAACCCAAGATAATACGCTGATAAAATCATAAGAAGATAAACAATTATAGAGAATATTTTGTAAGGTTTAAAATTGTAAAAAATTATTGTAAAAACCATAAGAATGAAGCCAAGTGAAAGATGATATTCAAAATTTTTAATGAAAAAAGAGAAGATTAATAAAATTAAGGAAGAAAAAACTAACTCTAAAACTATTTCGTTATGGCTTCCTACCAAGGCACGAGCAAAAAAAAGAACTAAAAAAGCAACGCTTCCAAGTGAAAGAGTATCTCTAGCAGATTCTTTTAAGAAGTTTTTGAATCTCTTAGACATTTTCTTTCACCTGCAAAAATGCTTTTAATATATTATTTTCAAGATCAGGATTTTTAGTTTTAAATCTTTGAAATAGTTTTTGAATTCTTTCGTTCTTTTTTCTTTTTTCTCCAACAATATTCTTTAGAGAAGCATAAAGCTCTATCTCTTCGTCTTTTAAAAACTGCAAAGGTGCCTTTCTTAAATCGGTCGGCATTTTTTTAAATTCTCCTTTTAGAATGTTTTCAAATATTTTTTCAGCAATTTCTGTTAGATTTTTGTAAGAAAAGATTGATTTTTTAGATATTTTTGTTTTAAATTTTTTTGACAAGACATAATTAAGAACTTTTTTGTTTAATTCCTTTCCTTCGACAATAGGTATATCTTTATTATAAAAATCTTTAATCATTTGGTATTTTCTTATTGTTTTAAAAATTTTTCTTTCAAAATAATCGCAAAACTCTTTTTCAGTTAATTCTTTTCCGTTGGTGAAACGCCAAACAATTTTCTTATCCATAGCTAAATAAATAATTTTTATTTTTTAATACTTGCGAAAAATAAGCCTTTATAAAAGAACTAAGGAGTATGGAATTCCGTCTACTTTTTCAATCATATCGCTATTTATTAGACCAATCTTAAGAGCCAAAGAACAGCTTTTTTCTCCGACAATATTGAAGGATGCGTCTTCTTTTTTGTAATAAATCAGAAGTTCTTTCATCTCTTCAAAAGACTTCTCCTCCCCATTAAAAAAATTACCTGTTAAATCTAACTCTTTTTTTCCTTCTTCGAATTTTTTTCCAAATATTTCCTTATCACACAAAGCTACAACTACTCTTCTTGCCTCGTGGATTTTTACTAACATCTCAAAAGCCTTTTTTTGCTTCGCCTTTTTTTATAGCATCAAGAGCTTTTTCCTCAGAGAGCATTGCACAGACAGTAACGCCTGTTTCAGGGCATTTTCCTTTAGCGATATAGCCTCCCCTGGCTGTTTTTTCTATTACAGGGTCTTTTATTTCCACTCTTTTTTTTGCCATGACGCTATACCCTTCTATTGCCATAAATCCTCCTAAAATTTATTTACTAAGTATTTATTTCCACAAGCGAGACACTTTAAAAACATTTCTCCTTTTTCTTCAACCAACTCGGTGTCAGGTTTTCCGCAATTTTTGCATTTAACGAATTGTTCGATATAAAGAAGGATTTTTTGCTGGACCATTTCTTTTGCTATCTTTCTGGCCAAAATTAATCTTTCACCAGCTATTTCCCCAAAAGAGGCTAAGTTTTTGTATAAAAATCTCGCTAAATGCTCTTGATTTCTTCTTAAGCAAGAAGATATTTCTGTAAAGTTTGTTATAATTGTTTTTTTTCCTTCATAGATGATGTTTGGTTTTCTAACTTCAAACCTATCACATATTTTCTCTTTTTTTGATATTTTATTATAAGCATCTTCTAGCAAGTTCTCATATTCCATGAATCTTCTAACAAATTCACATTTTTAAACATTTTGAGTAAGGTTTTTATATAAAGAAAACTATTTTTTTCTATGAAAAAAGAGGTTTCCCTAAAAGATTCTAAAGAAAGAAAATTCTGGCAGATAATCAATGATATAAAAAAAATAAAAATACAAGGTGCCAATAATATAGCAAAAGCAGGAATTGAAGCTTTTTTACTTTTTCCAGATAAAAAACACGCTAAAAAAATTATTTTGACAAGGCCGACAGAACCTCTACTTCAAAACTTTATAAAGATTCTTTTGAAATCAAAAAATCCTGAAAAAACAGCAAAAAAGCTTTTTCAATATGCTGAGAACTCTCAAAATTCAATAAATCGTGAAGGTTTAACTTTAATAAAAGACGGGATGAAAATTTATACACATTGTCATTCTTCCTCAGTTATAGAACTTTTGAAATATGCTAAAAAGAAAGGAAAGAAATTTACAGTATACACTGCAGAAGTCGCTCCTCTTTATCAGGGGAGGATGACGGCTAAAGATTTGGCAAATGAAGGAATAAATGTTTTTGTAACTCCTGATTTGTCTGCTGAAAATTTTCTGAGAAAATGCGATTTATTTTTATTTGGAGCAGACGCTTACACTAGGAAATACATTTACAATAAAATTGGTACAAACACTTTAGTTAAAATTGCTTCTCTTTATAATGTTCCTTCTTATTCTGTAGGCTTTACTCTAAAATATACTAAAAATGTTAAGTTAGAAAAAAGGAGCGGAAAAGAAGTTTGGGACGAAAGAAATCCTTTAATTAATGTTGAATATTACGCCTTCGACAAAATAAAAGGTCGCTCGGTTACAGGAGTTATTTGTGAAAGCGGAATTTTGCCCTACAGAATTTTTAGGAAAGTCGCAAAAAGAAATTTAAGAGAAATGATAAGAAAATATTAACTTTGCTAACAGGAAAAATAACTATTGTTTTTAAAAGAGGTCGGTGCTATAAGGCTGAAAGTCCGAGAGAAACAATGATTTTTATAGGATGATTTGCTGCGCACCCTATAAATTAATTAAGCCATTTTCAAAATTTTTTTATACAAAGGCGATATCAAGATGCTTGGAACAATATAATACCAAATCCAAGAATTTCCTATTAAAGGTATATAAAAATTTCTTAAAAATGCAAACAAAATAAGAAATGGAACAAGAGTAACTAATAGAGGTTTAAAACTATGTCTTATCATTGTAGCACTTAATTCTAGCATTTCTTTTTGGAGTTTAAGAAACTGTTTGTCTTGTGGCGAGTATTTTTTCTCCTTGAGTTCTTTTTGAATTTCTTTTTGTCTTTCTTTTATACTTTTCATTAAGGCTTGATCTGTCATTCCTTTTGTTATTAGCATAGAGATAAAACTAACAACTAAAGAAATTAATATTACAGAAGCCCTCGGATAGTTCGTTGCTAAATTTGTTAGTTGTTCAAACATTTAACCTCCTTTGAAAAATCCTGCCAAAGCTGGATTCATATCAAGAGCATGTTGTTGAGCAATATTTTGGTAGAACTGATAAATAATCATAACAACTAAAAGAATTGAAGTTCCTCCGACTAAAGCACCCGTAAGATCGGCGAGAGCAGCCAGAAAACCAATTGCAGCACCACCAAGAATTGTTAATGGGCCAACATACCTTTTCAAAATTGTTTCTAAAACCCTCTCATCTCTTCTAAAACCAGGGATACTCAAACCCGAGTTAAGAATGTTTTTTGCTTGACTTTCGGCATCTAAATTTGCAGTCATAACCCAAAAATACGAGAATATTACTGAGAAAACAACATAAAAAATTAGGTGAAAAAGTCCCTGTAGAGCATAACGCCAAGTTAAGCTATCTTTCAAAAATAATTCTAGGACAGGAGTGGAATGAATCCAAAAAGCTAAACCAGAATAAGGTACTCCTTGAGAAAAACCGCCCAATATTGTCGGTCTCCCTAAATAATTTTCAAGTAAGCTGCCAAAAAGCTGAATATTCCCTATAAGAGCAGAAACTAAAATTACGGGAATAACGCCTGCGTAAAACAAAGGCAAAGGCCATTTTATTCCATATCCTCTTAATCTATCAAATGCTAAAGGTATTTCAACTTTTAGAGATTGTGCCCAAACAATAATAACAAAAAGAACCGCTGTTATTAGGATAGTAGAAAAAGATAGAATAACTCCTCCTCTGTCACCATTAACTATACCAAAAACAAAAACCAAAACTTCACCAACTGGCTTAATTGCCCCAGAAATATCAATAAACTGAAACAATCTAGCAAATAATCTCCAGCCGATTCCTGCCGCAATAAACAAAGAAACCCCTGAACCAAATCCCCATTTTTGAGTTATTTCATCCATAAAAACAATTATTAAACCTCCGATACAAAGCTGCAATATTAAAATCCCTTCCAGGCCTGGCTTTGCTTCTAAACCTCTCATTAAAACATAGATAACTGCTTCGAAAATTATGAAGAAAAAAACAAAAAGTTTATTTAAACCTTGATAAAATTTTTTTCCTTCCTCTGTTTTTGTGTCTATCTTAATTATTTGAACTCCAACAAGAAGCTGTAGAATAATAGAAGCCATAACAATTGGACCTATGCCAAGAGATATTATTGAACCAAACTCTGTTCCTAAAAGAATAGCTAGATATTCAAAACGAGAAAGAGCAACATCTGCTAAACCATAAAGAGGGATATTTGCTAGAACAAAAAAAGAGATAAGAACTATCAGAGTCCACTTTAATTTTGTATTAAAGTCTAATTTTTTAGGAGGGTTTTTAACTTCAGGTAGATTCTTTAAAATTCCTCTCAAATCCATAAAAAAGAAACAAAAAGCCTATTTAAAAAGCTTATTAAAAGAATAAATCTTTTCTATTGCTTCTATATTTTTAGCTTTTATTATTTCTGCCCTAATTTTTGTTGCGTTTTTAGTTCCTTTTGTAAAATTTAATGCCTGAAATTTTATTTGAGAAAAAGGTAACTTGTAATTTTTCGCTAACTTAATGTAATCATTAAAGAAAAATCTTCTTTTAGAACTTGTCAAAACAGCAAATATGTTCGGATTTCCTATTGCTGCCCTTCCAATCATCACAAAATCAAATTTTTTTGAAAGTTCTATTGCATTTTTTTCACTAACATCGCCAGAATAAATTATTGGAATTTTTGAAGTTCTTTTTATTTGAAGAGCAAAATCTAAATCTGCTTTTCCAGAATAGCCCTGTTCCTTTGTCCTAGGGTGAATAATTAATGCATCGCAATATTTTTCTGCTATTTTCAGTATGCTGAAAGAATGCTCAGATTTTCTTATTTTAACACTAAGGAACTTTTTGGTATATTTTCTTAATTCCTTTAATATTTCTTCTATTATCCCTAAATCTTCAAGGTAAGCACCAAATTTTAATTTTTCAGCAACATTGGAAGGACAACCAAGATTAAAATCCCAACCAGAAACCTTTTTATCATATTTTTTTATAAAATCTTTAATTCCTTCTTTTTTATTGCAAAATATTTGAAGAATTGGTTTATCGTCTAAAAATAGTTTTTTCTTTGATAAAGGATTAATCATTCCAGTATAGACTCCTCCAGCACCTGCTTTTTTACATAGGAGTCTGAAAGCTATATCGTTTGGTTCCAACATGGGTGCCAATAACAAAGGGTTTTTGAAGCGAATTTTCATTAAATGACAATAAAAAGAAAAATTTATAAATATAGCTCTCTTTTAAATTTTAGAGTATTTTATTGTAACTTGTTAGTAGTTAAAAAAAGAAAGATTTATAAATACATTTTTCAAATAAATTTAACTATCTTTTGGTGGTAAAAATGTCAATAAATACTATAAATATCGGAGGGAAAGATGAAAGGAGTTACTAGATTTTTTTTAGTTGCCTCTTTTTTGCCTTATATGTTTTTAAGTCCGAAAATTTTAGCAAAAAGAAATGCACAGGATAGTCCTGTCGGTCTTGAAGAAAGAGTTGAAGAAACAATAAAAACTCATGATGAAGCAGAAAATTCTATTGAAAATAAAACTGTCCCTCTTGATGAAATAGGCTATTACATGTCTTTTATTTCAAAAAACGAGGGCATAAGAAACAGAGTTTATGATCCTGTACCGTACGACGGTAAATATGAACCGACAATAGGTATTGGCCATAATATGAGCAGGAAAGATTCAAAAGAGGTTTTTAAAAGAGCCTTGCCGCATGTTAATTATTATGATGTTTTAAAAGGAAGAAGAAAGTTAACATATGATGAAATTAAAATGCTTTTCAAAGAAGATATACAAATTTATTTAGAGAGGGCAAGAAAACTCTTTCCAAATTTTAACAGTTATCCTCTTTATTTAAGAGCTGCAATTTTAGACGGTGTTTATAGAGGAGATCTTAGCGGTAGCCCAAAAACCATAAAACTAATTAATGAGGGAAAATTCTACGAAGCTTCCATAGAGTACTTAAACCATAAAGAATACAAAGAATCTATAAAAAAAGGAAAGAGGGGCATTAGGTTAAGAATGGAAAGAAATAGTGAAGCAATGAAAAGATATTCTTCTGAATAGTTAAGTTTATAAGAGAATTTTTCTCTTAATTTTAAAGCGGGGTGGAGCAGTCTGGTTAGCTCGCGAGGCTCATAACCTCGAGGTCGCGTGGTTCAAATCCCGCCCCCGCTATTAGTTTTATTTTATAAAATATGTAGTAATTTTATAGTTACAACAAATAGAAAGATTTATAAACTAATAAAGTCATAAAAAAATATGGCAAAAAGCATAGATTCATTGGAAAGAAATGTTTTTATGAGTTTTCATCATGCTAAAAGAGATATCTATCAGTTAAGAAGCTCTATTGAGGAACTAAACAAAAAAATTCAACACATCACCTTAAATCAGGCAGCACTTTTAGAGAAGCTATCTCAAATTGAAAGAAACAGAAAAACAAAGAAAAAATAAAGACTAAAAATCTTTAAAAACTCTGATTTATTTCTATCTTTATGAAAAAAAGAGAAGCAATATTTTTTTTTAGTGTTATAGCCCTATTTTTTAGCTTTTTTCCAATAGTAAATTCAAGGCAAGTAAATGCAACAATTATTTCTTTTCAAGAAAATTATTCTTCCGGAGACAAATTAAATATAACTTTTTTGCTTAACTTTACAGAACTAACGCCGGATTGGCAGTTTGAAACAAGCGAAGGGCATAAAATACCTATAAGAGAGTTAATAAAATTAAATGAAAAAGAATTAAATTGTGAGAGAGATAATTGTGAAAAAAAATTTTTAAATTCATCTGGAAAACTAAATTCTATTATTATAAATCCTTCAACAAGCCGTCTTTTTGGTCTTTTAATAAAAGATAATTCTCCCGTTAATTTTGAGGACATTGAAATAAGATTTTCAACTTCTTTTGCAGAAAGCCCTTCTTCTCAAATTGGTTTAAATATTGCTAATAATTCTGCATGGGAGTACTTTTCACAGACAGAAAACTATAATGGTTTTTTTAGTTCTGGTTGTTTTGATGCTAGCAGGCCTTTTAATAATAACGTTAGAATAACAGAAACAAGATATTGCGAGAAGATTTTCAATATTCCAAAAACAAAAAGAATTCTTTTAGCAGCTAACTTCACTAATCCAAACAACCAAAATAATTTAATAAAAATGAGTTTTCTAGATAGATATAAACAAGAATTAGAAGATTGTACTTTCAACTCAAGCCAGAGAAACTTTTGTGTTGTTGATTTTGTAGAAGAATTTTCTGGAGAAGGTTATGTTTGCATTTCTTCAGAGGGCAAGACAGATTTGTATCTTGGCTTTCAGCAAAATCAAAACCCCTGTGGTTTGTTTGGTTCTTCTCAGTCTAATGGGGATTACTATTTATTTATTAGAATGCCGACATATTCTGCTTTTAATGGGCAGATAGCATTGAAAAAAGAAAATTTATCTTCAGCAATAGAAAACCGGATAAACAACTTTTTAACGAGAGAGTATGGAAGAAATTGTTCTTTTGGCTGTTTTATTCCTTTTTATTTTTATGGGATTAATCAGAACTTAAATCTTCAACAAGTAAGAATATTTTATAGAACTCAATCCGGCTATTTTTTTGAAGAAGGTTTTTATAATGTATCTGAAGAACTACCAAAAGAAACCTTTTTAGGAAATTTAAGCTTACTGCCCGCAGATTTTTTGGTTAATTTCGTCGGAAGAAAAGAAGTTTCTTTTTATTTAACAAGAGAACAAGAAAGAATTTTGCTTTTTTCAGGAGTAATAAACTCAACTAGTAGGGCTGCCAGTCCTAAAGTTATTGAGTATTATCCAAAAAAATTCCCTGCTTTGATAAATGTAAGCCTGAATATAGAAACTATTTCAAACGAAAATATATCAAGGTTTTTATGGTATTTTGAAGAAGACAACAAAACAATAATTACTTTAAATCCGCGAGTTAATTATATTTTTAAAAATTTAACTACTTACAATATAAATATTACTTTAGAAACTAGAAGCGGGAATTATTCATCTAAGATTGCTGTAGAGGTTTTATCGCCTAAAAATATCAGCAAGTATTTGTTAGAAAAATCCTTCCAAAATCTTGAGAATCTAACAGGAGAGATAAATCGTATTTCTTCCCAAAGAGTGGCTAGCTATATAAAAAGTTTATTAAACCTAAGCACGCTAGAAGGCTATTTAAATGGATTAGAAAGAAAGTTAGAAGAAGCAGTAACAGACGAAGAAATTCTTTCTGCTGCTAATGAAATATTTTTGTTTAGTCTTCCTTCAAAAATTTCTGTTGAAAAAAAAGAAGAACCTTTTTTTCTTTCTGTTCCTTCAGAACAAATTCTAGCTGAAACAATAAATATTCTATTGGGAAGAAACGCCGATTCAAAATATAGCGAATATGTTTCTTTTTGGATGGTAAGTAAAATTTCTGATGACAGCAAAAAAATAGTTGAAAGAGTAAAAATATTTGATGAAATAAACAGATCAACTGGAAGTTTTACTAGTTTAACTTTAAAGATAAAACCAAGCGAGGATGCTATTCTTTTTGTATCTTCGCAAAATATCTTGTCCTCTTCGCATGAAGGAGAAGCTGCTAGCAACTTTAGAAAAGTATTGTTAAACAAAAACACCGAAAACAACTTAGAATTTGTTTTTAATGGAACTACTGAACCACAGATATCTATTTTGCCAAAAGATTTAGCAAAAGTACAATTATCAATAAAAGATTTAGGAGTTTGCAATTTCAACAAGGTTTGTGAAAAAGATCTTGGCGAGAACTATAAAAATTGCAGGAGTGATTGCAAGCCTTGGGGAATAGCAATTACCCTGATAGTTATAATTTTTATTGTAACTTTCATTTTATACTTTTTAATTGTCTCAAAGTTAAAAGAAGCTTATGAAAAAAAATTATTTAAATCAGAAAGAGATCTTCTTAATGTCATTTCTTTTTTCAAGTCATATGAAGAGAAAGGTTTAAGTAGGCAAGAAGCAATAGAAAAACTAACTAAATCTGGTTGGACTAGAGAGCAAGCAGTTTATGCTAGTAAAAAAGCAAAAGGTGAAAGAACTAGGCCTTACGAAATAATTCCAATAGATAAAATTAAAATGTTGTTTAATAAAAAATGACAATAATAGACAAAATAAAAACAAGACTTTTCTCTTTTTTTAAGAAAAAAAAAGAAATAAAATTAGGCTTTTATGGACCACCTAATGCGGGAAAAACTAGCCTGGCAAATAGAATTTGTTTGGATTGGATAGGAGAAGAGCTTGGAGAAGTAAGCAAAATACCTCACGAAACTAGAGAAATTCAATTCAAAGAAAAAGTTGTAATAGAAAGAGATGGAAAAAAAATTGAATTTAAGATTATAGATACCCCTGGGATAGCAACAAAAATTGATTTTGAAGATTTCTTGAAGTTTGGTCTTTCAAAAAAAGAAGCTCAAAAAAGAGCTAGAGAAGCAACGGAAGGCATAATAGAGTCAATAAAGTGGCTTGATGATATGGATGCTGTTGTGGTCGTTTTAGATGCAGCAACAAATCCCTTTTCGCAAGTAAATATAACTATTGTAGGAAATTTAGTGGCCAGGCAGATACCTGTTCTTATAGTTGCAAATAAAATTGACTTAAAAAAAGCTAATGTAAAAAAAGTCATAAGTGCTTTTCCAGAATACGAAGTTGTTGGAATATCTGCAAGAACTGGCGAAGGAATGGACAACTTTTATGATGCTTTATTTAAATTAGTAAGAAAAATAAAATGAAAAAACAAGAAAACCTAACAATAAGATTTATGCCTTATTCAGAAATATCTCATTTGGGTAGTTTAGAAAGAATAAAAAAAATATTGGGAATTGTGCTAGAAAATAAACTTATAATTCTTCAAGGAAGATTAAAGCCAGAAGAGGAAGCCAAACTTATAGAGAATACAATGACCTTGATTGGAAATATTAAAGGATTTCAAGGAATAGAAATTTCTTCTCTTTCAGGCACGGAAGACAAAACATTATTTGAGAGGTTTAGAAAAAATCTTATAAGGTTGTTAATAGGGGAACAGGACTCAATAACTTTGATAGGTCCTGCAAATATTGTAAAAGATATAAAAAAAGATCCAAAAAAAATAGAGTTAATTTTAAAAAGGGGATAATCTTATTATAAAAATGGAAAAAAGATTATTATATCTCTCTGTGATTTTACCTTTTTTAATTATTTTTTCACTTTTTTTTATAAGCGGTTGGCAAAGTTCACAACCAGTTATAATTTATACAGAAGGAATAAATTGCAATAGCACTGAGAATTTTGCTGAATGGATAAACGCAACTTTTTGGCAGAACAATATTCTTATTTTTTTTCCAATAAGTGTTGTTTTTAACTCTAGTGGGAATGTTGGAAATTGTTCACTTTACAATAAAACTTGCTGCCCCATAGATTACAGATGTAACAACAGAACAGGCATGTGCGAAAAAATACTTTCAAACTACTGCGAGAACATTTTAACTAGAGAAAAATGTGAGGATGTAGGTAATAGAACGTATTTTGGAAATTTGACTTTTTTTGAATTAAAACTATCTGGTTGGGAACTCTGTGGGGTAGATCTTCCTGATGGACAGCTCTGTACTAATTACACAACGTGTGAATGTTATTGGGTCAGTAGCACAAATAAATGTAGTGTAAGGATGAATAAGAATAGAACATGTGAATCTGTTCCCGGTGGAGGAATAACTATTTCTCAAGAAAAGTGCGAATATATTCTAGAATCAAAAGAAGATAAATGTGCGGATTTAGGAAAAATTATAATAAAATATAAAGCAATAAAAACCCCTTCTAATGCGAATATTCCTTGCCAAGATTCAACTAGAGAATACCCCTGCTCTAGTGTCGTAAGTTTGCCTTTTTTCAGCTTTAGCGGCTTTATTGTCTCTCTTTTAATAATAGCTATTTTGTATTTGTTTTTTAGAAAATAATATAAACTGATTATTTCTTTTATTCTTATGGCGCATAGGTGCGTTCATTGCGGAAGGATTATCGAAAAGGCATCAGAAGAACTTTTAAAAGGTTGTTCTAATTGTGGCAGTAAATTTTTCTTTTATTTAAAAGATGAAAAAATAGCAGAATTGAACAAAAAAGAAGAACAAATTATCTTAATACCTGAAAAAGAAAAAAAAGAGATAGAAAGTGAAGCAAGAAAAATTCTCGGTTTAGAGGATGAGGAAGAACCTATTATTCTAGACTTAGAGGCCATTAGAATTTTAGGAAAGGGAAAATTTGAAATTGATCTTGTTTCTCTGATGAACAAAAAACCTATTATAATAAAGATAGAGGAAGGAAAATATCTTATCGATATATAATAGCTAAATAGTTTGGTAAAGAGACCTTTGCCAACTAAAAATTTGTTTTTAAAAATTAAAATAATTTATTAACATATGTCTCACCTTTTATTAGAGATAACTTCATATATTATTAGGCATATCTCATCTCTAAAACAAACCATCTAGCTTTTGCTTCTGTAAAACGTCTTGTGAATTTGACTCCTCCTAAAATGTTGTAATTTGTCTCGTTCCATTCTATTCCTTCCCAGTTATTTCCTGCATTATTACAACTTAAATTATATTCTGGGCAAATGAATTGCCATGTCCTTTGATTGTCCTCAGAATATTTCCATCTCAGATAAACTTTTCCAGTTCTAGGTCTTCTTTCGCCCGGATA
>JAVZZP010000006.1:0-23322 GCA_038885615.1 Candidatus Pacearchaeota archaeon | reverse complement strand
TCTCTAATTAAATCCTCTTTTGTCCAATTAGAATAGTCTTTTTTATTCATATTCATTATTTATGATTCATCTTTTTAATGCTTTCCTTTACAATATTAATCTGCTTTTGATTTAAAAAAGAAGAATAAAAAAATAATTTATACCTATCGTTCATTAAATTAGATTGATATTGATTTCTTTTGTCTTCAAGTCCAAAAACATGACCAAATTCATGAGCAAGATTCCAGCCAGTTAAATCTCTCGATAAAATTTTTTCTTTATTAAAAATGGCAAAATTATGCCCGCAAAGACTTCCCCTGCCACCGCTTTTTTTACTCTTTACATAGATTATGCTTTTGTTTGGAGAGTTATTTGTTATTTTATTAATTATGGGAAGATAAAAACTCTCGCAAATTCTCTCTCTTTCCTCTTCAGAATCTTTATAAGATATTTTTGTATAGAGACCTATTCTCTCTTCTTCAGAAAGATTAATGTTAACATTTTTTATAGAAGAAATACTTAAAGAAATATTATATTCTTCCCAGATTTTTTTCGCTTCTTCAAAATACTTTTCTAATTCCTCTCTGTCAATTTCATTATTGACAATATAAAAATCAAAAGAAAAATTTAATCTCTCTTCATTTCTCCCTTTTTTCTCTCTCGGTATAGAAAGAGCAAAATTCAAAATAAAAAATATAACTATAATAAAAAAAACAGTTCTAACATTTTCTTTAATTTTATTGCTTTTCATACTTTTCAACTTCTTCATCAAAATAAACTAATTCTACTCCAGCTCTTTCAAACATTTCCTCACTTTCTTTTGCCGCATGATATTTTTTTTCACAGACAACCCTCTTTATTCCGCAATTAATTATAAGCATAGCACAGGTTCTGCATGGAGTCATTTTACAGTATAAAGTCGCACCATCTATAGAAACACCAAGCTTTGCTGCCTGACAAATAGCATTTTGCTCTGCATGGACCGTCCTCATACAATGAGTTGTAACGCTTCCATCGTCGTGTATAACCTTTTTGAATAAATGACCAACTTCGTCGCAATGAGGAAATCCTTTCGGCGAACCAACATAACCTGTAACAAGAATTCTATTGTCTTTAGCAATCACGCAACCGCTTCTTCCCCTGTCACATGTTGCTCTTTTTGCTATAGCTCGACAAACATCCATAAAATAATCGTCCCAAGAAGGCCTTTTGTAATCACTAATTCCCTCACCTTTATTAACAGAGCTCTCTCTTGAAATTTCTTTTAATAATATATATTCAACTTTAGTTTTCAAGGTTTCTAGACTAGAATCATTAAAAATCAAATGATCTGAATTTTCAAGACACTTATCAACCTGCTGTCCGCTCTCTCCTTTTCCTCTTCTGTCGCTTTCTTCTAAAATTCTAAATTCCTCAAGAGTTCTCGGGTCACTTTCTCTTTTTCTTGATAAAATTCTTTCAAATCTTTTTTCAATCGGAGCATCGACACCTATAACAATTCCGCCAGCTTTTTTTATTTCTTGAATTTCTCCAAGATTCCTAATGCCATCAATAACAACATCTTTTTTGTCTTTTGCTTTTTCTAAACATCTTCTCACTAATTCTCCTCTTCCAAATTTTTCTCTTATCTCATTTCCTATATCTTGCAAATCTTTTACAGAATAATTTGTTAAACCTCTTTTTATTGCTTCTTCTCTCACCAAATCAGAAGTTGATAAATAAAAAAATCCTTTTTCTCTTAAAATTTCAGCCACGACACTCTTCCCAGATGCTTTTGTTCCTGTTAACCCTATTATCATATTCTTATTAAAATCTCCTCACAAATTTTTTTCTTTTCTAAAGAATCTTTTATCTTATTTAAATAGATTTGTGTTGTGTTTTTTTCATTTTTAAAATTTTCATCAATAAACTTTCCCTCATTTTTGAAACCTTGCAAGCAAAACCTTTTTATTTTTTTTTCAATTGTCTTAAAAATCCATTCAACTTCTTCTAAAACTTTTTTTTCGTCGTGAAATTTTTCCAGAATTGTTGTTCTAAACTCATATTCATTAAAAGAAGATAGAATTTTCATGCTTTCTTCAATATTTTTAATGTCTGTTTTAGTGTTGGTTATTTTTTCATAATCTTCTCTTCTTCCTTTTATATCCATGGAAATATAATCAATCAATTTCTTATCAATTAAATTTTTTAATTTTTCAGGAAAACTTCCGTTTGTATCAATTTTTATAGAATAGCCGAGATTTTTTATTTTTCTTAAAAAATTTTCTTCCAAGGAAAGCAAAGGTTCCCCTCCTGTTAAACAAACTCCTTCTAATTGGCCTTTTCTTTTTTCCAAAAAATCAAAAATTTCTTTTTCATTTAAATCAGGACTTTTTTCTTCAATAACCAATTCCGGATTATAACAAAAGCCGCAGCGAAAATTACAACCGAAGAAGAAAATTGTACAAGCTATTTTTCCCGGATAATCAACTAATGTAGTTTTCTGTATATATTTTATTTTCATTTCTTTAGTTTATTTTAAATTTAGCTCTATCAAAAAATTCTTCTTTTTTTCCTTCATTCCACTGCTGTATCGGCCTTATGTAGCCACAAATTCTCGAATAAACTTCGCATTTTGTTCTTTTTTTCATTTGCACCTCCTTTATGAATTATTTAGTTCAAAAGGTTCTCCTTCATGATAATCATTTTCTAAATCACACTTAGGACAATATTCGTGCTCTCCTTCAATATAACCATGTATTGGGCAAATCGAAAAGCTAGGAGTTAAAGTAAAATAAGGTAAGCGATAATTTTGGCAAACTTTTCTTACAATTTTTTTAGCAGCTTCTCCAGAAATTTTCTCACCTAAAAAAGCATGAAAAACAGTTCCTCCCGTGTACTTGCATTGAAGTTCATCCTGCAAATCAAGAGCTTCAAATAAGTCATCAGTATAATTAACAGGCAATTGAGTAGAATTTGTATAGTATGGAGCAGCGTTTCTTTCTCTTACTGCTTCTTCATTAGCAACAATTATTTTTCCAAATCTTTTTTTGTCTATTCGCGCAAAACGATAAGTTGCCCCTTCTCCCGGAGTTGCCTCTAAGTTATAAATGTTTCCCGTTTCTTTTTGATATTCTTGTAATTTTTCTCTCATAAAATCTAAAACCTTTAAAGCAAATTTTCTTCCTTTTTCAGTCACAATATTCTCACTGGGCATAAAATTTATTATTGCTTCATTCATACCAAGCAAACCTATCGTAGAAAAGTGATTTTTCCAATATTGACCAAATCTCTGTTTTACTTGTCTTAAATAAAATTTGCAATAAGGATAAAGACCTTGTTCAGTTAATCTTTCAATTGTTTTTCTTTTAATTTCTAAACTTTCTTTAGCTAGTTCCATTAATTGTTCAACTCTTTTTAGGAAATCTTCTTCATTCGAAGATAAAAAACCAATTCTTGCCATGTTTATAGTCACAACTCCAATACTTCCTGTTTGGGGATTTGCTCCAAATAACCCGCCCCCTCTTTTTCTTAATTCAGTTTGGTCTAAACGCAATCTACAACACATTGAACGAGCATCTTCGGGATTCATATCAGAATTTACAAAATTCGAGAAATAAGGAATTCCATATTTTGCAGCCATTTCCCAGATTGGTTTATAATCTTCATTGTCCCAATCAAAATCTTTTGTTATGTTGTAGGTAGGAATAGGAAAAGTAAAAACTCTTCCATTTGCATCGCCTTCAATCATTATCTCAGCAAAAGCCTTATTTATCATTTTCATTTCTTCTTCAAATTCTTTGTAAGTCTCTTTTTGAGGAATTCCGCCTATAACTACCGGCTCATCTTTCATATATTCAGGAACCTTTAAATCGAGAGTAATATTTGTAAAAGGCGTTTGAAAGCCTACTCTCGTCGGTACAGCCAAATTAAAAACAAATTCCTGCATTGCTTGTTTTACTCCTTTATAGTCAAGTTTGTCATATTTAACAAAGGGGGCCAAGAGAGTGTCAAAATTTGAAAATGCCTGCGCTCCAGCAGTTTCTCCTTGCAAGGTGTAAAAAAAATTAACGATTTGCATTAAAGCAGTTCTTAAATGCTTAGCTGGCTTAGAAGAAACCTTTCCTTTAACTCCTGTAAAACCAACTGTTAATAAATCTTTTAAATCCCAACCAACACAATATGCCCCAAGTGTTCCCAAGTCATGAATATGAACATCTCCTTCCTCGTGAATTTTTCTTATTGCCTCTGGATATATTCTTCTTAACCAATAATTCTGTATAATTTTCGTCGCAATATAATTATTTAATCCTTGCAAAGAATATCCCATATTAGAGTTTTCTTTTACCATCCAGTCATTCATGCCTATATAGTCCTCTACTGCCTCAATAGTATCAAAAAGCCCTTTAACATATCTTAATTCCTCTCTTGATTTTCTATACAAAATGTATGCTTTAGCTGTTTGATCATGGCCGCCCTTTATCAAAATTTCTTCTACAATATTCTGTATATCTTCAACCCCTGGAATTCCGTTCTCACCAAATCTCTCATGAATCTTTTTTACAACTTCGTCTGCAATTTTTTGAGCTTTTTCCCTGTCCTCTCCACCGACGGCACGAACAGCCGCCCATATCGCATTAAAAATTTTATCTGGATTGAATTGAACAACAGTTCCATCTCTTTTTCTTATTTTAGTTACCACTTTATTTTTCCTCTAATTTATTTTCTAAATTAGTTGAATTTTTTATTCGGACTTCTTCTTGTTCTTCTTCTGTCAAATAATTTTTTCCTAACCACCTAAAAATATAATCAACTATGGAAGAAGCTATAGGAACATCTTGATTTTGCGTATAGCCGTGAGGTTCAAATCTGGTATGAGAAAATTTTCTTACAAGTTCTTTTAAAGGGACGCCATATTGTAAATTCAAAGAAAGAGAAATTCCTAAAGCATCCATTAAACCGCCCAAAGTACTTCCTTCTTTTGCCATTTTTATAAAAATCTCGCCGGGTTTTCCATCTTCGTAAAATCCAACGGTTATATACCCTTCATGGCCTGCAATATCAAATTTATGAGTTATTGAATCTCTTGTTGTTGGCAATTTTTTTCTTTGAGGAGTATATTCTTTCAAACTCATTTTTTAGTTGTTATTTTTTTTAGTTCTTCTTTAAAATCTTCAATGTCGGCAAATTCTCTATAAACAGAAGCAAATCTTATGTAAGCAATCTTATCTATTTTTCTCAGTTTTTCCATAACAATTTCACCAATCTTTTTTGATTCAATTTCTTTGCCATTAGCAATCTTATAAATTTTTGATTCAATCTCTGAAACAACTTTATCAATTTGATCAGAACTTATTTGTCTTTTTTCGCATGCTTTTTCAACACCTTTTTTTATTTTTTCAACATCAAAAGGTTGTCTTGAGCCATCTTTTTTTATTACTTTCAAATCAAGTTCCGCTCTTTCGTATGTTGTAAATCTTTTTTCACATTTTAAGCACTCTCTTCTTCTTCTAGTTAAACTATCAACATCTCTTTTATCAACAACTTTCGTTTCTTCAAATTGGCAAAAGGGGCATTTCATTTTATCTCACAACTATCGTTATTACAAAACCTTTCAATCTCTATATCATCATTTTTAACTCTGGAAAAATCTAAAGGTTTGATTCTCTCAAGCATTCTGTTGTATTCTTCTTTTGTAATTGGTTGATAAGGCATTTGAGGATAAACCTCTGCTTTTGTTAAAGGTAAAAAACTCACTCCTTTTAGCTTCCATTGAAAAAAATCAAGAGCTCTTGCTATATCTTTTCCTTCTTTTTCAGGATCAAATTTTATTGTACAACTAACTTGATTGTCTGCCCAATGTTCTTGTAATAAAGAAGCTAAAGACAGCTGTTCCCACATCGAAACTTCGCTCTCGCTCCTTATATTCTCGCCTACAAAAACAGGAAATTCAACTACTAAAGTATTCTGAGGATTATTTTTATCTTCTTCTACATTATAACCTGCTTCTATTAGAGGTTTAACTAACTCGCTATTTTTACTTAATCTAACTCTTCTAATGTAATAAGGTGAAATAGGAAAATGCAACCCTGGAGTAGATCCATTCAAAAGACTAACACTACCAGAAGGTTTAACTGAAGTAGTTTTTATTGACCTTGGAATAGCAAACCATTCGCTGTATATCTCGTCATAGTGCTGAACAGTTTGATAACCTTCCTCCAACCATTTTATTAATTCTCCTACCCCTTTTCTAGACAAAAAGTTAGCTATTCCACTAACAGAACAACCAATTCTTCTATTTCTTAACAAAATTGCGTTTGTTTCTGGCCAATGAGTTTCTCCAAGAGAGACTGTTTTAGCATATAAATAAGCAAATTTCAGAGTTCTTTTAAAATCTTCTAAGCTATCATGCTTTGCTGGAAATGTTTCAACAAGATTGCAAAGTTCATAACTTTCTAAAGTTTGTTCTAAACAAGGATTTCCGCCTTTTGCTCTCCTATCTTTATAATTTTTTCCATCTTTAAACCTTCCATAAGCTCTCATATTTTCAAGCCATGCAACTCCAGGTTCTCCATTATTTATTATTCTCTTAGCTATTTCAGAATAGTCCATCCCTAATTCAGCAAAAACAGAATTGTTGCTCGCCCACCCCCAAGCAGCTCTTTGTGGATTTATCCTATAATCTTTCAAGTCTAAAAATTCTTCTGATCGAGGATCACCAAAAGCTATCTCGGCAGTTCTTCTAACATTTCCTGCTACAACACATCTTCCTATTAAATTTTGTATGTCAACTATAGAGGTAACGGATATTTCTCTGCCTAAATCTCTTTTCAAAATTTCTTCAATCTGTGAATGCAACTCTCTTAAAGGTTCAGCTCCACAGGATTTTCCACCAAAACCTTTAATTGGGGCCCCATCAGGCCTTATAGCACTGTAATCAAATTCTATTCTTCCAGTACCTAGAAAATAAGATTCCAAAAGCCTTCTAACACTCTCAACCCATCCTTCTCTTGTATCAGGTATTTTAAAATATTCTTTTCCTCTTCTTCCATCTGGCCCTTTTACATATAATTTTCCTGCGCCCAAAGTGTCAAATCCAACACCAACACCTAACATAGACATGTCCATTAAAAAAGTGAAAGGTTTGCTTAAATCTTCCTTTAAATTCTCGGTAGAAACAAAAGCACAGTTATTTAAAGCAGCATACAAACCTCTTTCTTCAGTTATTTCAGTTCCCATTGCCCAAAGACCTCTCCCCGGGGGTAAAAATTTCATATTAAAAATTCTATCATACATCTCTTGGGCACTTTCTTGTGCTTTATGGTCGCTCCAGTTTATTCTTCCTTCAAACCACCTCTTCTGCATATTATAAACACCATTGACTATTCTAGCAACTGTTTCATACCACTCTTCATTGCTTCCGTCTGGTTTTATTCTAGAATATGTTCTTCTGTAAACAAATTCGCCTAAACCATTAAAACCAAAAGGCGGCTTTATCTTTGAATACTTAAGTACAAAAGATGGGTCCAATTGAAATGGTTGATAATGAGGATTATGCAATCTTCTTATTATTGTCTTTTGTATTGAACTCATGAACTCATTCTCTTCTACTTCTCTTTGCCAGTCCCAAGATCTATCCCAATCCCAAACATAATTTCTTTTTTCCATCTACTAATTGTGTTTTATACCAGTTTAAATAACAATATATTGTGTTTTTAGAAAGAACTCTTTTTAAATCTTTGTTACCACTTTTTATTGTTTTTAGAAGGTTTGATTATAAGAACTTCTTTCAAACTTTTCAAACCAAAAAACAACCTCCTTAAAAACCTTTTCAATATTTTTTTCTCCATTTATGACAAAAACTCTGTGCTTATCTAGATTTGCCAAAAAAAAATAGTTTCTCCTAACTTTTTCAATAAAACTTTTTTCTTTTTCAAATTTTTGTTCCACACCTCTTTTTAAATCATTTCCCATTCTTTTCATTGCAACTTCTGAAGAAATATCTATCAAAAAAATAATGTCTGGAATTAGCAAACCCTTATGCATTTTTAACAATTTCTTTAATTGAACTCCTTGTGCTTGCTGATAAGCCAAAGTAGATAAGCTGTACCTATCACAAACAACATCAATATTTCTTTTTAAAGCAGGCCAAATAACTTTCTTCAAATGTTTTTTTCTGTCCTCCACAAATAGTTTAGATAAAAGTTCCGCTTTAGAATAAGGATTTTCCTCTAAATGTAAAATTTCTCTTATTTTTTTGTCTTCATAAGGTTCTCTTGTTAGCAAAACATTTTTGTATTTATTTTTAGAAAAAAGATAGTTTGCAAATTTTATTGCTTGAGTAGTTTTTCCGCTCCCATCAATTCCTTCAAACACAATAAATAAACCGCGTCTCATTCTGGTTCTGCCAGACCTAATTTTATATGCTTAGCAATGTCTGGCCTGATTTCTTTAAGTTGTTCATAAGCTTTTCTTAAATGTTCAGCATATCTAAAATGCGCCCCTCTGCCAGTTCTTAATTCTGAGATATAAGCAAAATGATCCGAGGTTGTTGAAATCTCAAAAGGTGTCTGATCTCCCAACAATAAGCAACCAATATAAGAAGAGGGATTTTCTGAGCTGAGTATATTTCTCATTAAGTAGTTCCTTCTTTCTAAAAATTTTCTGCTTCTTTCCCAAAGAGAATCTCTTTTCATTTCCTCTACAGAAATTTCTGGAAGATAAAAACCAACTGGAGCCAAAAGAGTGTCTTTTTTGCAAGGCCTATGTCTATTTAAATCTCTAGCTTCTGCTAAAGCAATATTGTTCCATTGTACATTAACAAATATTTTTTCAGGCAAGCCTTTAGCAAAATCATACCTGTTTTTCTTTCCTCTAAAAGACAAATCAACTATCTCTTCGTTTGTTAGTTTTGGGTGTATAAAAGGAGATCTTGGAGGTTGATAAACATTAACTACAACCTCATCTTCTAAATTTTCACTATTTATTCCATGTTCTCTTAAATATTCCGCCCCTCTTTCAAGAAAGTCAGAAGCAAAAGATAACGTTCTATCACTAGGAAAAGAATGTTTTAATAGCCTAGGGAGAATCGCTTTTAGATTTTCTCTAACCAAAAAAGAGAATTCTCTAGCTTCAGGAAAATTAAAACTATCCAAGTACTGTAAAGTTTGCGCCCACTCTCTTCCACTCATTTCTAAACCAAAATTAGTTAAAGAAGACATCGGCAGAAAATATCTGCTCCTGTCAAAGCCAAAGTTTCTAATCATTCTTTCTCTTTCTTTTGAAGAGGCATCGTCAGGAATTCGCGCTAACTCGGGTTTTTCTTTTCCTAACAAATCAAGTCTTTTAGTCAATTCCTGGTGTATCTCAAAGGCCTCCAACATTAGCTCATACCACTCTTGATGAAATCTTTCAGGTATTCCAAAATCGCGTGGTTCAGCTAAGCCTTCTTTTTTAAACTCCACATACCTCGTGCTTGTTTCTTGTCCTGATTGTTTTGGTTGAACAAAAAAAGCAAGATATGGGACCAACATGGAAACTTTATCTGCACCCATAGGAATAACTCCTGTCAGTTCAGAAATGCTTGCATGCCCATAATCTAAAAAAGACCAAATTCTATCCTCAAATTTATCCCGAGGTGTTTTTTCTAAATCAGATATTATTCCCTCTAAACCCTCGCCCTTCCTACTAAATCTGGCAAAAATGGCGGCCAAAAGCTCTGGAGAAATATTTGTTTCTCCTTTTATTTTATATTCTGGATTTAAAAAAAATATGTTCATAAACTAAGAAATCTTCTTTATATTAAAAAGATTCTTATAATAAAAAAATTATAATTTTTTATATATTCTTTGCTTGTTCAGATAAGAAAAAAACTTTGTTTGAGATAGTTTCTAGGATTTTTGTACCTCTCTCGTAAATTCCTACTGACTCTGGAAAAATAACTTTTCCATAAACTCCGACCTTTGAATAAACAATATAACTAAAAACTCTCTCCTCTCCGGCTTGTAAATCTCCTAAATTCCATACTAGTTTATTTCTTTTTTCATCTATAATATTAGGTGTTAATTCGCTGAAATTTTTATAGATTTTTAAAATAGAAGGGACTTTTTCATTGATTGAAACATTTCTTACACTTCTGTTTGCTTTTACATGAATTCTTATTCTAACAGCAAATTCTCCTCCTTTTGTTCTTACGTGATGGGCATATTTTTTAATCGTAATACTTTCCGAATAATATTTTTTTATTAAGTAGGCTATGCCTAAGATTAATAGTAAAGATATAAAAGGTATAAGAAAGTTTGTTCTTATTTTTATTTCAGCACTTTCATTAGGGGCAAGTTTTTTACTCCACAGATATGTAACCTTCAAACCTTCTCTTTCTATTTTATCTGGTTTTTCGTTAAAAGAAACAAAAAAGTAGCTTAAAAGATTCTTTTCATTGATAAATTGAACATTTTCAACTACGTTCCCCAAATTCTTTTTAATTAAAGTTTCTTCTTTTATAAAATAACCTTCTTTTTTGTAGTCGCCAAATATTTCTTTTTTTTCTCCTATAGTTAATTTTCCCTGTTTTCTATATTCTTCGCCAGAAGGAGCAAAAAAAACAGCATCTATTAAGTACTGCCCGGCGGGAATTCTCTTCATTTTTTCTTTATTGATTTTTATGATAAATTCTTTTTTTTCTGATGGGCCGATACTAAAGTTTTTTTCTTCTTCAAAAAGAATAGAACTGAATTTTGCCCTTACATTTTTAAGAGAAATATTTTCTTTGTTTTCTACATAAAAAGATATTTTTTCATCAGGGAAATTAGAATCTGAATATATTTCAAAAATGTCTGTTATATCTTTTAAGTTTATTCTTAATCTCTCCTCAATATTTTCTCTATCTGGGTCTCTCACATAAAATATAAAAGAATACGGCCCTTTTATGTTTTTTATTCTTTTTGTAGGATAAACTTTTACAATTACTTCCCCAGTGCCATTTTCAATAAGAAATTTTTCTTCAGGTAAGAGGTTAACATCTACAAAAGTAAAAATCTCATAATATCCTTCTTTAGCATTTGTAAACTTAAATAAAAACTCTGCAGGATTTTCATAATCGTGTATTGCTATATTATTAATAACTTCTTTTTGTAAGTTATAAGAACTGACAAATCCTATTAAAAGAAAGATTATACAAAACAAGAGAATTTTTGTTTTTATCATTTTATTATTAAGACATTTGGTTTTTTAAACTTTATCCTAAAAAACAATAGGTTTAAAAAGAGCAAAAAAAACTAAATAATGGCTTTGATGTTCAAAAAGAACATTCTAGCATCGAAAGATGCGGCCTATTATAGGATATGGGAAAAGAAATATTTTCAAAAAGCCCACAAGAGTATAACCTTGCTTTAGCAGAAGCTTTAAAAAAGATTCCAGAGTTTCAACAACCAGAATGGTCTTTTTATGTAAAAACAAGTTGTTCAAAACAAAGACCGCCAGAAAATGATGATTTTTGGTACAGAAGAGCAGCATCTATCTTAAGACATCTCTACATTAAAGGAGTTATTGGGGTTCAAAAACTTAGAAAAATTTATGGTTCAAAAAAGAAAAGAGGTGTTAGACCAGATAAGTTTAAAAAAGCTTCTGGGAAAATAATAAGAACAATTTTGCAACAAGCCGAGAAAGCAGGTTTTGTTGAAAAAGTTAACAAATTTCAATACGGCAGAAGATTAACAAAAAAAGGAAGAGATTTTCTTGATTCTATTAAAATAGAGGGAAAAAATGGTTAAAAAGCATAATCAAAAATCAAAAAAATCGCACTTAGCAAAATTTAGCCGTCAAACAAAATGGGCCCCATTTTGGGCAGTAGTTAAAAAGTTTGGAAAAGGAAAAAAAGTTCATCCGGCAGAGATAACCCATGTAAAAAGAAACTGGAGAATAAGAAAACTTAATGTTAAACCAAAGAGAATTAAAAAAGATTATCTAGGATAAAATGGCAAAAAAGAAAGAAATTAAAGAAATTCAAAAGGAAGAAGAAAAGTCAGAAACAGAAAGTCAAGAAGTTAAAAAAGATTTAGAAAAAAATATAACGGAAGAAGATAAAAAATTGATTTCTTCTAATCAGGAAAATAAAGAATCTGAAGAAAAACCTGAACTTGAAAGAGAGTATATAGTTAATTTAAGAAAAGAAGTTATCAAAGTCCCAAGGTATAGAAGAGCAAAAAAAGCTATTAGGGCTCTCAAAGAATTTTTAGCTCGCCATATGAAAGTTGAAAAAAGAAATATAGAAAGAGTTAAAATTGATAAATATCTAAATGAAGAGATTTGGTATCGCGGAATTAAAAAACCTTTAACTAAAGTAAAAGTAAAGGCAAAAAAAATAAAAGGGATTGTTTATGTTGAACTAGCAGAAATGCCGAAGATTTTGGAATTTAAAAAGAAAAAAGAAGAAAAGTTTAAACAAGCAAGTGTTTCTTCTATTGAGAAAAAAATTGAGGAAAAAGCACAAAAAAAAGAAGATATAGAAACAAAGGAGAAAGAAACATCTACCATTGAAGCAGGTTTAGAAAAACAGAAAAAAGAAGCAAAAGAAATTAAGCATCAAATTAAAGAAAAACATAAAAGAACAATGCCTGTAAGAAAGGCATTACAAAAATAAAATGGGAATAGCAAAATATCTAAGAAAAGCTTGGAAGAAACCTGACAAGAAGGTTTTAAGAGAAAGAATGACTCAATGGAGAAAAGAAGGAAGTATTGTTAGAGTAGAATATCCTCTTAGATTAGATAGAGCACATTCTTTGGGTTATAAAGCAAAACAAGGTGTTTTTGTAGTGAGAGTTAGGATACTAAGAGGAAGTCATAGGAGAACAAGACCAAAAAAAGGAAGAAGATCAAAAAGAATGCATACGCGATTAAACCTAATGATGAATTATAGGGAGATTGCAGAGCAGAGGGCTTCTAGAAAATACCCAAATTGCGAGGTTATAAACTCCTATTGGGTTGGTAAAGATGGTAAGCATTATTATTATGAAGTTATTCTGGCCGATAGAAATTCTCCCTCCATAAAATCAGATAAAGAACTTTCCTTTGTAACAAAGCCTGCAAACAAAAGTCGCGCTTTAAGAGGTCTAACCTCTGCTGGAAAGAAAGCGAGAGGGTTGAGATAGTTTATAGAATTTAAATTTTTTAATCAATTACTATTTTATACTCAAAAACCCTGTCATAGGGAATATGCAAAGAACAAGTTTCTTTTATAGATAAATTTTCCATTATTTTTCTGAACAAACGAATTGAATTTCCGTGGGCTGAAATTGCAATGTTGCATTTTTTTTCTTTGGCAATTCTTTTCAAGTCAATGATAAAACTTTTAACTCTCTTCTCAACATCTTTAAAGCTCTCCCCTCCTGGAGGCCGAACATCCCAAGAACGATGCCAATCGTCGTATTTTTTTACTCCAAACTTTTGAACAATTTCCCAATGAGTTTTTCCTGCCAAATCACCATAACTTCTCTCTATCATTCTGTCATCTTCAATAATTTCTTTACACTCTTGATGGTATTTCAAAACTTCCTTTAGAGTGTCTTTGCTTCGCGATAAAGAGGTGCAAAAAGCAATTCCAATTCTTTCCTTTTTCAATCTTTCTGCCACGATTTTTGCGTCTTCTATTCCAGCTTTTGTGAGTTTAGCATCAAAAAAACCTGTAAATTTGTTATCTCTATTAAATTCTGTTTGACCGTGCCTAAAAACAAAAATTTTAACCTCTTTCATAAAAAAATCTATTTAAAATAATATAAAAAGCTTTTTATACAACAGAAATCTTTTTATTTTATGATTATTTGGATAATTTTAATAATAGCAGCACTAATTGTTTTAACATTCTTAAAAATAGAACATTTTAGCAGATTAGTAATTTTAATAGTCCTTTTAACTTTATTGGTTTTTTTATTTTTTTCTTTTAATAGAATGCTAAAATCCGGTGAAATCTCTTTTGATTCTCCAAAATCTACAATAAATTCTTTTGTTACATATGGAAAATTCATAGAAACCAAAACAACAACTTTTCTAAATAAGACAAAAGAAGGCATAAAATCTGTAGGTGATGCTATCAAAGGTTAACTTCTAATTTTAATACCAATAGACAACTTAGCTAACTCACAAAAATCATAAACATAGCCCTCATTATCTTTCATCTTCTTACAAACCACGACATAGGAAGAAACTTCTTGCTTTTGCATTTGATTTTCATCTTCATAAATTTTATAATAATTACAATTTATCGCAGGACATTCTATTAAAGAAGAGAAATCTTTTCCAACTTTGTAAATTTTTATTGAAGCAACAGGCCAGAAATCAGAATAAACCTTGTTTATCTCTGGAATTTTAAAAGCTAGAATTTTGTCTTCATCAATACAAAAAGAACTTTGATCAGAACAAGAAAACTCTGGGGTTTGAGAAATTGATTCTAAAAGGCTTATCGCTTGCTCTCTTTCTCTTAAATGAACACCTCCTTGCAACTCCCCTAAAAAAATCTGCAAAAGAAAAAGAGCAACCAAAATAAAAAATAAAAAAACAGCAACTATCATAAAAGCCATCTGCTGAATTCTCATTTGAGATTTTTTTAAGACCATAAATGACATAAAGTTCTACCCTCCTTCTCTTTAATTAATTTACCTTGTTTGTACAGTTCTTTTAGATTGGGATTATTAAATGAAAGTTGACTAAATGAAGACAACTCTTCTGTTAAATCCGTCGGACAATTTCTAGAAGACATTCTATCGCTCTTTTCAACATAAATTAATGAAAGCATACCGTTTTTATAGAAAAATCTTTTTAAATTACAATCATAATTTTCTTTATCTGAAAATAAGGCAGGATAAATAAGATTTCCTACATACTCTAAAGATTCCCCATCCTTTATGACTTGACCGGTCTCATATTCATGATCACACCATGATGAATCGCTACAGTCCCCTATTACCTGAATGTCGCAGTCAGCACCATAATTAAAACAAACTCTTATTGAGTTTTCAGTACAATTAGCTTCATCAAAAAAAACTTTTGCGCCGATATTTGAGAGCGTGTTCTTAAAATAAGGAATGTTTTCATAACCCTCTAAAAAGCAAAATTCTTCTGAACCTACTATTAAAGCGTCGCCAACTTCAAAAGCAAAACTTATAGGAACAGAGAATACATAAAAATTTTTTGATGGCTTTTTAGAAAAATAAACATACTTGTTTTTTATTGTTATTTCTTCTCCAAAAACATTAAAATCTTCGTTTAAATCTCTTATTTGCTTAGCAGCAAGAGTTTGATAACCAAAATTTGTTGAGTCGCAAGAAGATTCAAAAACAATCTCCCTCTTAGAAGAAAAAGTTCCTTTTAAAGCAGCTACAGAACCAGCCTGAAAAGGATCAAGATAAGATATGACTTGTTTTGCAAGATCAGTGTCTTGGTATGTTGTAATAGTTTTACCTGTTCTTACAGCAGCATAAATCATCAAAACCAAAATTGATGTTCCAGCGATTATAGCGAAAAGCCAGACAAAATTAAAATCAGCTCTCTTTTTCATAAAAAATAAAGAAAAATATTGTATTTAAATTATTCTATAATGACAAATTTGTCATAAATTTTTTTGGTCAGTTTAAAATTTTCGCTCTTTTCTACACAATACGGGTTGTTGTTTTTTGTTATCTCATCCATTTTTAAGCGGTTTATTTTTTTGTAAGGCATGTTGCAGGCAGCTTCTTTTGGCAAAAGAAAAACATTTGCATCTTCAAACTCAAAATCAATTAACTCTTCATAATCTTCGTTATTTGTTATTGGTTCGGAAAGATTAGCGAAACAAACTTTTTCTATTTCTTTTGGGAGGTTTATCTTAAATTCAACATTTTCAACAGAACTACTATAGAAAGCCTCATCAACTTTTCTTTGAAGGGAATCATAAAAATTTCCTATCTGGGTACATTTGCTTAATTGAAGAAAGTGTCTAATTCCATAAAAAGCAGCTGCTATAAAAACAATAATTAAAAAAATAGCAAAAATAACCCCAAAAGACATCCCCATTGGACCTTCTTGAGCTTTTTTGTTTAGCCTCTTTTTCATAAAAAAAGAAAATAAAAAGTGTTTAAAAAAGTTTTGAAAGTCAGTTGAAACCCTAAACAAATGTTTTTAAATGAGTTCTTCTAATTTTTTCTATGGAAAAAGACAAAAAAAAATTTCAACTAGAACTAGCAAAATACCTCTCTGAAAAAGATTTTGTTTATGGTCCAGAACCAGAAATTTATGGGCCGATAGCAGGTTTTTACTCTTATGGGCTAAATGGAAAAGCACTTAAAAACAAAATAGAAAACCAAATAAGAAAAGTTTTCAAAAGAAATGGGTTCTTTGAAGTTGAATTCCCTCTCATTTCTCCCGAGATTGTTTGGCAGGCATCAGGTCATTTAAAAGGCTTCAATGATCCAATAATAACTTGTTCTAAGTGCAAATCTGTTTTTAGAGCAGACAAGCTCATAAATGAAATTACTGGGATAGAAGCAGATCATATGAAAGATGAGGAACTATTAGAAGTAATTAAAGAAAAAAATATTTTTTGTCCATCGTGCAAAGGTCGATTAAATCTTGAAATAAAAAAGCAGTCATTAATGATGAAAACAACAATTGGTTTAGACACAACATCTTATTTAAGACCTGAAACAGCAACTACAACTTATTTGCCTTTTAAACATTATGTAAATTTTTTTAGGGGAAAACTTCCTTTCACTGTTTTTCAAATAGGAAAGGCATTTAGAAATGAAATTTCTCCAAGACAACATCTACTAAGGCAAAGAGAATTCACTCAGGCAGAGTCTCAAATGTTTTTAACAAAGGAAATGAAAGAAAATTTCTCTGCTTTTGAAAAAGTAAAAAAAGAGAGACTACCTTTATGGACAGAAGAAATGCAAAAATCCCAGAAAAAACCAGAAAGTATCTCTTTGGAAGAAGCAATTAAGAAAAAGATTCTAAAAAACAAAGCTTATGCATGGAATTTATGGCTTTCTTATGAAATTATAAAATCTGTCGGAATAAAAGAAGAAAAAATAAGATTTAGGCAGCATTTTTCCGACGAGAGAGCTTTTTATTCTGATGATACATGGGATTTAGAAGTAGAATTGAATTCTTTTGGTTGGACGGAACTAGTAGGAATAAGCGATAGAACAAACTATGATTTGGGACAACATGAAAAATTCTCAAAACAAAACTTAAAAGTTAGAACAGAAGACGGCAAAGAAATCACTCCCGATGTTATTGAGATTGCTTTTGGAATAGATAGGCCTTTTTATGCCTTGCTTGATTTAGCTTTTTTTCGAAGAGAACAAGACGAACAGAGAACAGTCCTTTCATTACCGCCAAAATTAGCTCCAATAGAAGTAGGTGTTTTTCCGTTAGTAAAAAAAGATGGTTTGTCAGAAAAAGCACGAGAAGTTTTAGAGGAATTAAAGGACTTTGTATGTGTTTATGATGATTCCGGAAGCATAGGCAGAAGATACTCTCGTTTAGATGCTGTTGGGACACCTTTTTGTGTTACAATAGATTATGATTCTTTAAAAAATGAAGATGTTACAATAAGAGAAAGAGATTCTGGAGAGCAAAAAAGAGTGAAAATAAAAGATTTAAGAAAAATTTTAAAAGAGTTACTTGAAGAGGAAAGAACATTTAAGGAGATTTAAGAAATTAATAACCTTTAAAAAATCTTTTTAATTATTAGTCATTAGGGTCCATAGTTTAACGGTAAAATGGACGGCTCCAGACCGTCAGTTGGGGGTTCAATTCCCTCTGGGCCCACTTTTTCTAAAAATTTCTTTAGCTTCTTCTATTTCCTTATTTGAAATTGCTGTTCCGTGGAATTTTAAACTGTATAGAAGTGCGTCTAAAACATCAACAGATTTTTCTAAATCTATAAGCCCTTTTTCAAATGCATAAAAGACAAGCTCGCTTGATCTTATGTATTTTAAACCTTCAAAGTACTTGAAATTTTTGTTGTTAATAAAAACTTCTGAATGTAATTTTTTCTCCATCATTTCTTTTAGTATTTCTTTTGATTCACTAATTAAACGAACTGTTCTCTCGTCGCTGACAATTAAGCAGTTTTCTTTAAATATTTTCGCAAAAGCAATACAAGAAGCTTCTCCTTCTTGAATTAATTGTACTTCATGTCCAAATGCTTTAACTAACTGCTTAGAAAAACTAAGAACTTTTTGTGTTTCTTTTGAGAGTTCGTGATTAGAAACAAACTCAGAACTTAAAGAGAAAACTTTTTCGTGAATTAGCTTTTCAATCTTAAAAGCTTCAAGAGAAAATTTTTTGTTTGTTTTTGATTTATCAATCACCTCAAATTTAACTTGCGGAGTTATAATAAACTTTGTTTCTTTTAGTTGAGAATAAATTTTTGGTAATATATCCAAAAGCCCGCTTAGAGTTAATGAAATTAAAGGTCCAGAGTCAAAGATTAAAAATTTCATTTTAAAAATTCCTCCATAATTTTTTTTCTTTCTGAAAATAGTAGACTATCTTTTATATCTGCTTCATTAACTGAACCCTGACCGATATAAGAAGCGAGATCCCAGAGAGATACTCCGAGCAATTCTGCTGCTTTTTGCGCACTAACTCCATGCTGATAAATTTTTGAAGCTTTATTTATTTGCGCTTTATAGAACACATCTTTTACATAACTGCTTAGATTGCTATCTATCTTATTAACATCCTCTCTTATTTTTCCTAAAAAAAGACGAAATGACTCGAAGTCCTTGTTTTTAATAGAGGCAATTGCTTTATCTATATTTTTTATGGTTGTCTGAAAAAACAAATCCCACCCATCCATTTGTTTATAATTATCTCTTTCTAAAATTTTTCCGAGGGCATAAACTATAACGGCTAGTATAATATTATCAAAATCCTGTGATGTTGCAGCAGTATGTATTGTTTGATTTGAAAGAGATTTTAGATTATTCTCTTCTGATTTTTTAAATGCTTTTAATGTTTCCTTAAGAATTCTTAAAGAGTTTTCTATTTCCTGCATAAAAATAAAAAAAAGGTTAGTTATATAAATCTTACTAATTAATAACAAATATGAAAGTAGTTTTAGATACAAATTTTATTATATACTGCTTAAAGAAAAAAATAGATATAGAAGAAGAATTAAAGAAACTAAATGAAGACCCATATTTGGAAATAATAATTTTATCTTCAATATTGGAAGAATTAGAGAGATTTTCCAAAGACAAAGAAAAAAAACTAATTGAAAGAAACCTTGCCAAAGTCTTTTTAGAAATGATAAAAGAAAGAAAAATTAATGTTAATATAGTTAGTTCAAATCAAAAAAATCCGGATGAAGCTATAAAAGTTTTTTGTTCTAAAAACCCGGATGTTTTGTTAGCAAGCTATGACAAAGAGTTAAAGAAGAAAATAAAAAATAATTTTTTAGTTATAAAAGGTAATAGAATTTTCTTAGCTTAAAAAGATATTTAAATTAAGAAAGCCCTTAAAAAAGATGAAATACAAAAAAATTTGTGAGGTTTATGAAAAGCTATCTTCAACAAAAAAACGTTTAGAAAAAGTTGATATTCTTTGTGATTTTTTTAAAGGAATAGATGAAAAAAACTCAAAAGTTTTATATCTTTTGCTCGGAAAGTTTCTCCCGGATTATGACCAAAGAGATCTTGGAATATCTGAACAAATCTTAATTAAGGCAATATCTCACGCTTTTTCAATAGACTCGGCAACAATAGTAAAAAAATTTAGGGAAATGGGAGACTTAGGAGATGTTGCAGAACAACTAATAAAAGAAAAAAAACAATTATCTCTCTTCTCTAAAGAACTGACAACTGAAAAGATTTTTGAAAATTTTGAGAGAATATTGACTTTCGAAGGTAAAGGTGCCATAGAAAAAAAAATATCTTTATTAGCAGAGCTATTACTATCAGCAAAAAGAGATGAAATAAAATATCTTGTAAGAACAATTTTATCAAATTTAAGAATAGGTCTTTCTACTCAAACAATTATTGAAGCATTCTCTAAATATTTTTTCAACGGGCAAAATAAAGAACTAATAGAAGAGAAATACAACCTTTCTAATGATCTAGCAGAGATTTTTAATGCTTGCAAAAAAGGAGTTAAAGAGTTGGAAAAAATCAATATAAAACCTGGAATTCCAATAAATGTAATGTTGGCAATAAAAGTCTCCTCAATAAAAGAAGCATTTGAATATTGTGGGAGGCCTGCAGCAATAGAGCAAAAATACGACGGGTTTAGAATGTTAATAAACAAAAAAGAAAGCGGTGAAATTTTTTTATTTACTCGAAAACTTGAAAATGTAACGAAGCAGTTTCCCGACATAACAGATTTTATAAAAATTAACGTAAAAGCAAAAAGTTTTATTTTAGACTCAGAAGTAGTCGGCTATAATAAAAAAACAAAAAAATACTTGCCATTTGAAGCTATCTCACAAAGAATAAAGAGAAAATACAAAATAAAAGAGATAATTGAAGAAATTCCTGTTGAAGTAAATGTTTTTGACTGCCTTTATATCGATGGGGAGAGCTTAATAAAAAAACCTTTTATAGAAAGAAGAAAAATTCTAGAAAAAATAATAAAGGAAGAAAAACTGAAAATTCGCCCGGCTATACAAATAATAACTGATAAAGAAGAAGAAGTTGAAAAATTTTTTAAAAAAACTCTCGAAGAAGGAAACGAAGGCATAATGATAAAAAACCTTAGTGCCGAATATAAACAAGGAAGAAGAGTTGGTTATATGTGTAAATACAAACCAAAATCAAATGAGTTTGATCTCGTCATTATTAGAGCAGAATATGGTGAAGGAAAAAGAAGCGGACTTTTAACTTCTTATACTCTTGCATGCAGGGAAGATGAGGAACTTCTCGAAATCGGAAAAGTTTCATCAGGACTTAAAGAAAAAGAAGAAGAGGGTTTAACATACGAAAAGATGACTGAAATATTAAAACCTCTAATTTTAAAAGAAGAGGGAAAAAAAGTTGAATTAAAACCATCTGTAGTTGTAACTGTTTCATATCAAAATATACAGGAAAGTCCTTCTTATTCTTCCGGGCTTGCATTAAGATTTCCAAAGATTATATCTTACAGACCTGATAGAAATTGGAAAGACATAGCAACATTAGAAGAAATAAAAAAAGAACTAAAGCTTTTTAAAAACAAATAACATAAGGCAAATATGGATAAGAGTAAGGCAAAATTTATAAAAATAAAATGCTCTAAATGCGGAAATGAGCAAGTTGTTTTTGGCAAAGCTTCGACAAAAGTTAAGTGCAATAACTGCGGGAAAATAATTGTTAAACCAAGTGGTGGAAATGCTAAAATAAGAGCAAAAGTAGAAAAAGTTATAAAAAGATAAATATCTATTGGAGTAAAATGTATCAGGAAGAAGAATTAGTTCTATGCTCTGTTGAAAGGATTGAAAATGACGTCGTATTAGTGAAAACCATAAAAGATAATATAAAAGGAACAATAACCTTTCCAGAAGTAGCCCCTGGTAGAATAAAAAACATAAGAGCTCATGTGGTGCCTAACAAAATAATTGTATGCAAAGTTCTAGGAGTTTTTCCAGATCATCTAAACCTCTCTTTAAGAAGAGTAACAACAAAAGAGAAAAAAGAGATTCTTGAAAAATACAAAAGAGAAAAAGATTATGAAAATGCGCTAAAATCTCTCTTGAAAGAAAAAGCAGAAAGAATAATAAATGAAATAAAAAACAACTTTAATGAACTGACAACTTTTTTTAAAAAAGCAGAAGAAGATGAAAAAACCATTGAGGAGTATATCCCAAAAGAACTAGAAGAGGATTTCAAGAAGATCCTTCATAAAAAAAAGAAAGTTGCGGAGATAAAAAAAATAATAAATCTCACGTGCCTTAATGAAAATGGAATTGAAAGAATAAAAAAGGTTCTGAAAGTTGAAAAAGAAAATGTTTCAATAAAGTATATCTCGGCAGGAAAATATTTGCTAACTATAAATTCTGAGGATTTTAAGAAAGCTGAGAACGTCTTAAGGGAACTTGAAAAAGAGTTAGAAAAAAGAGCAAAGAAAGAAAATTGCGAGTTTTCAATTAGTGAAAAATGATAATGAGAAAATGTCCTAAATGCAAAATATACACTTTAGAAGAAAATTGCCCAAAATGCAAAGAAAAAACTCTTGATGCTAATTATAAATTCATAAAAATAAAAAGCTCTGTAAAATAATGGAAAAAACAAAATTTATTTTTCTTAACAATAAGTTTGTTTCATGGGAAGAAGCAAAAATACATATTTTATCTCATGCATTACACTATGGTTCTGGAGCTTTCGAGGGTATTCGTTGCTATAAAACAGAAAAAGGCCCTGCAATTTTTAGATTAAAAGAACATGTTGAAAGAATGTTTAAATCCTTTGAGATTTTTGAAGCCGAAATTCCTTACTCAAAAGAAGAAGTTGAAAAATATATTAAAGAAACAGTTAAAATTAATAACTTGGAAGAGGGTTACATAAGGCCAATAATTTTTTTTGGTTATGGAGAGATGGGTTTAAAAAACCTAAAAAATTGTGAAATAAACTTAGCAATTGCCTGCTGGCCTTGGGGTTCATATTTGGGAGATAAACCAATAAAAGTTAAAGTTTCAAAAATAAAAAGAATATCTCCTTCGTCTCTAAAAACAGAAGCAAAAATTTGTGGTCATTATGTAAATAGTATTCTAGCTTCGCTAGAAATAAAAAAAGAGGGCTATGATGAAGCAATTCTCCTCGATGATAAAGAGAATATCGCGGAAGGTCCTGGAGAAAATATATTTATTGTCAAAAGCGAAAAAATATTTACTCCAAAACTAGGCCCAATTCTTCCTGGAATAACAAGGGACTCTGTAATAAAGATTTCAAAAGATTTAGGTTATGAAGTTATAGAGAAAGATATTTCTTTAGAGGAATTATTTTCTTGTGATGAAGCTTTTTTTACTGGAACTGCCGCTGAGGTTACACCAATAGGAAGTATAAATGATAAAATAATCAAAAAAGGCGAAATAGGAGAGATAACAAAAAAAATAAGAGATAACTACTTAGATATTGTTAAAGGAAAAAATAAAAAATACGAAAACTGGTTAGTTTATATTAATTGACTTCTTGTAAAATTATTTAAATTATATTTAACTTAAAGAAAAAGCCCCTATAGTTCAGCTTGGATAGAACACGACCTTGCGGAGGTTGAGACCGGGGTTCAAATCCTCGTAGGGGCAGTTATCTCCTCATCCACTCTTTCAACTCAATAGAAGCAAGCTCTTCTTCAACCTGTGTCAATCTTCTTGAATAGCTCTTTATCATTGAATAATAAACTCTTGTGTCCATCTCT
>JAVZZP010000005.1:0-32549 GCA_038885615.1 Candidatus Pacearchaeota archaeon | reverse complement strand
TATCGATGCTCCACCCCAATGAAGACAACCAAAAGGCCCTAAATATTCTCCGCAGATTATCCCATAACTATGATCAGGAATTGTTTGAAACCAATCGACACCAAGAAGAGAATTAGAACAAGAAGAATATCTGCCACCACAAACAATGTAATTATTATTTGTTCTCCAATTCTGCCAACCAGAATCATAAGAAGAAACAAAACTAAAAAAATAAACTAATGAGATTAGTAAAAACATTCCGCTTATCAAGTGCTTTAATTGTAATTTCATAGTAATAACAAAAGAAAACTGCCATTTATAAATCTTTCGATTTTTTTACTTTTATAAAATAGTTACATTTAGGATAATAAACTATAAAAACGAACTAAAAGAATATTTTTTATGAAAAAAGATTTTCCTTTAAAAATAGGGCTTGAAATTCACGGCTACTTAAATACAAAAGAAAAACTTTTTTGTACTTGCGAGACAGATTTCCTAAAGAAAACACCAAATATTTTTATCTGCCCAATATGTACCGGACAGCCTGGAAGCAAACCGATGTTGCCTAACGAAGAAGCGATAAAAAAAATGATACAAATTGCACTAATTCTTAATTGCAGAATAAACTACGAAGGTGAGATGAAATGGCAAAGAAAACATTATGACTGGCCAGATCTCCCTAAGGGTTATCAAGATACTATTTCCGGAGCGCATTCGACACCCTGTGCTGAAAATGGAATTTTTGAAGGAATAAGAATAAAAGAATGTCATCTAGAAGAAGATCCTGCTCAATGGAACCCTGAGACGGGCGAAATAAACTACAACAGAAGCGGAATTCCTTTGATTGAAATTGTAACAGAACCTGATTTTAAAAGCATAGAACAAGTTTTAGAATGGTTATCAAACTTAATTAATACCCTTTCCTATATAAAAGCAATAAGAAAAAATGCCGGAATAAAAGTTGATGTTAATGTTTCTACTTATGGGGAAAGAGTTGAAATAAAAAATATTAATTCCCTGGAGAAAATAAAAAAAGCACTTGAATATGAGATAGCAAGACAAATAGAAGAAAATAACAAAGGCAATGAAATAAAACGAGAAACTCTTGCTTACGATGAATCAAAAGGAAAAACAATAAAGATGCGTGAAAAAGAAGGGCAAGCCGATTATAGGTTTATTCCTGACCCTGATTTGCCTGCTCTAGAAATAACAAAAGAAGAAATTGAAGAAATTAAAAAACACCTTCCAGAATTACCATCGGAAAAACTAAAAAAACTTATTGAAAAGCACTCTCTCAAAAAAGAGGATGCAGAAATTTTAATAAAAAATTTGGCTCTTGTAGAATTCGCAGAAGAACTTGCAAAAAAAGTTGATTTGAAAAATTATATTTCTTGGGTTACCATAGAACTTCTAAGAGTTTTAAATTACAACAAAAAAACACTTGACGACGAGGATATAGAAATTTTGCCAGAGCATTTGGTAGAACTTCTGGAGTTAGTTGATAAAGGAGAAATAACGGTTCTAAAAGCAAAACAATTAATGAATGATTTTATTCCAAAAAGTTTTTCTGTCAAAGAAAAAATGAGGGGACAAATTGGAAAAATAACTGAAGAAGAAACAAAAAAACTGGTGGAAAAGGTTTTGCAAGAGAATAAAAAAGCTTACGAAGAGTTTAAATCAGGAAAAAAAGAAAGTTTGAATTTCTTAATAGGGGAAGTTATGAAGTTAAGCAATAGAAGAGCTGATTTTAAGAAAGTTAGAGAGATGATTGAAAAATACTAATTTAAGTTAAACTTAAAACCTCTTTTTTTTTATTGTTTTGGGGACCCATAGTTCAATGGATAGAACACCAGGTTTCGGCCCTGGAGATAGGGGTTCGATTCCTCTTGGGTCCATTAAAGATCTTCCATCAAAGGTTCTTCTTCAATGAATTCAGAAGGCAACCCAATCTTTTGAAAATAGTTGCAAATTTTTTGACAAGCAAACTTCTCAGTAGAATAGTGTGTGCCGCCAAGGACATTTATACCCTGTTTCTCTTCATAATTGTGAGTTTTTTCTGAAAAAGAATTTTTTGCAGATATTCCTGTAATTATGGTTTTTACTCCTTCTTCAAAAACATCTTTTAAATAATCTAAGTAATTGCCGCCGCCAGCCAAAACAGCAACTTTTCCATCCGATATTTCTTTTTTCCCATAGTTGTAAAGAGATACTCTATGGCCAACGGCTTTCTCAAAAATTTTTATCAATTCAAAAACATCTCTGCATTTAGTTTTTCCAATAACTCCTGCTAAAGAACCATAATAAGGAGAACAAGGTTTTTCTATTTTTATTTTTAAGGCCTCGGCAAGACAAACACTCTTCGAGTATTCTCCAAAATTATCCAATGGAACATGCAAATTATAAATTGAAATTTTTCTATTTTTAAATTCAAAAAGCAGGTTTTTTTTCCATTAACATCCAAGGAGGGCTTTTTCTTATATCCCAAACAGAAGGGTGATGAACAAAAAGCATAGATTCTTTTGCTTTATCATCAAGAATTTTTCTCATAACCCTATAGGAAGGAAAAACTGCTGTATAAACTTTTTTTATTTCATCTGTGAAATCACAAACAAGCCCCATACTTCTTTTTTTAAAGTTATCACAAATAAAATCTTCAATTTCTTTCATGTATTGGAACCAATCGTCAAAAAGTTCTGGTTTTATGAAATCTTTTTCTAGCCTCTCGTATAAAATACCGGCCTCCATTTTATTCACTAGAAAATTTTCTTTAATAGTTAACGAAGATTTAAAAATCTAAAAAAAGAATATAGTTTATGGAAAGCAAAATTTATGATGTAATAATTCTTGGAGGCGGTCCTGCCGGATTAACTGCGGCATTGTATAGTGGAAGGTTTGAATTAAAAACACTTGTTTTAGCAAAAAATATCGGCGGAACTGGAAATCTGACCCCTGAAATAGAAAACTGGCCGGGATTTATAGGAAGTGGCGTTGAATTAATGAATAAGTTCAAAGAACAAGCAGAAATGTTTGGTGCAGAAATAAAACAAACAGAAATAAAAAAAGTAGAAAAAAAAGAAAATTTTTTTGAAGTTGAAACAGAACAAGGAAATTTTCTAGGAAAAACAATAATTATTGCATTAGGAACCGAACATAGAAAACTAGAAATAAAAGGTGAAGAAGAATTCTTAGGAAGAGGAGTTAGTTATTGTGCTACTTGCGACGGAGCATTCTTTAGAAACAAAATTGTTTCTGTTATCGGCGGAGCAAATTCTGCTGCCACTGCAGCTTTATACTTATCAAAATTAGCAAAGAAGGTTTATATCTTTTATAGACGGGATAAAATGAGGTGCGAACCAATTCTTCTAAAAAGATTAAAAGAAAAACAAAATGTAGAAATTGTTTATAACACCATTCCCTTAGAAATAATAGGTGAAAAAAAGGTAAAAAAAATAATAATCTCTCAAGAAAATAACAAAAAAGAAATTGAAACCGACGGAATTTTTATAGAAATAGGGGCTACACCTACACTAAAAGTTATAGAAAAACTAAATCTCGAAACAGATTGCGACGGATATATTAAAACAGATAAGAAAATGAAAACAAACATTGAAGGAGTTTTTGCCGCTGGAGATATCACAGACAACTGCTTGAAACAAGTTGTAACTGCTGCAGCTGAAGGAGCAATTGCTGCCTATTCTGCTCAAGAGTATTTAACAAGAAAAAAATAAAGAACATTAAATATTTCCTTTAAACCCCCTATACTCTTTCAAAGTCAATTCATCAAATAATTCTCTCGCGTACATTTCGTCAAATTTTGAAGCAAGATTATGTGCAATCCTTCTAGAACCTTTTTTATAAAAATAGCTGCCGTCTTTAGCGCGGAATTTTTCTCTTATTAACCATTCTAAAAACTCGTGAATAACAAGGGGTTTTATAAATTTTGGGTCTACCCAACTAGACACATTTATTTGAACACCATTAACTAAAATAGAAGGGAAGGTGTACCATGCAGGAAAAGATAAATCAATCTTTTTTGCTCTATAATGAGATGCTCTAAACCTTCATATTTAAAACTCCCAAAAACGGGATTCAAGTTATTAATTAAATCTCTAATCCTTTCATATAATAATTTCATAACAAAAAGACAACTTAAAATTTTATAAATCCTTATATTTCTTACCAAAAATTCTGTAAAAAGAATACAAATATTTAATAACCAAGACAAACTTATTTTAGAATGGAAAATATTGAAGAGATAAAAAAAGAAATATTGGCTTGTGAGAGATTATACTATTTTGGAGTTTGCATACTAAAGGAAACAAGAATATTAAAAAAAATATTAGCTGACCTTTCTAAGATTTCACTAAAAATAGTTTATACCTTAACAAAAGAAAAAGAAATTAAAGACGAAAAATCAAGAATAAACTTCTTTATAAAAAATTTTGCTATTAAATTTTTTTCAAAAGATGAAATAAATGTTTTTTTAAACTTAATAAAATTTTATAAAATGCATGAAAAAAGCTCCCTTGAATTTGTAAGAAAAGAAAAACTAATTGTTTATTATAATGGAAAATACGAAACAATAACAAAAGAGTCAATAGTTAATGGAATTAACACATTAAAACTCCTAGTAAAAAAAATAAGCGGGAAATAAGCCGCATTTTGTTGGACTTTGCCAAAAAGCAAGCAGTCCATGCCAACATTTGACTATGCCTTCCTGATCGAAAGGAAGTTGCACCAACCAAGACAGCCGTTTCATCATTTCTCTTGCCAATGTCAGTTGCTACCTCTAAAAAAGAGGCCAAAATTACTTCTGGCATTTTTAGAGCCAACATCATCCTAAGCAAGAGCTGTGTCGTTTCTGTTCTGTTGCTCTATCTCACAATAGTCCTTTTTCAAGGATGGTTCCAATATTTGGCTTCTTTGAAGGGTGTGCGGACTTTCCTCAGAAATCAACAATGATTAGCATTGTTTGAGCTTTAAACTCAGATTTCCGAAGTTGGCTTTCCCGCTTAAATTCAATAAAGAAAAAAGGTTTTTAAATATTTTCATATAGGAAAAATTTAAAAAACATTCCATTAAAATAAATTAATGAAAAGAAACAAAAAACCGACCCCATTAGAAGAGTTATCCAAGGAAGCAACAAATATTTGGGATAGTAGTTATAAAGATAGAAATACTGGCCAACAATATTATTTTAAGGAAATTGCTAGTAATTCCACTAGCACAGTTTTAGTTCTAAATAAAAAAACCCCGAAAAAAAGAATACTTCTCTTTAGATTACTGGCTTAATAATTTTGAAAGAATATAAAAAAAGTTTTAAACATTTAAATAGAGTTTATTTTATGAAAAAATATGAATTGGTTTCTCCAGCCGGAGATTTTGCAAGTTTAAAAGCTGCAATAGACGCTGGAGCTGATTCTGTTTATTTTGGTTTAAAAGAATTTTCTATGAGGGCTTTTGCAAAAAATTTCTGTTTAAAAGATTTAGTCAAAATAAATGAGATCTGCAAACAAAAAAAAGTAAGAAAATATTTGACTTTAAATACCATAGTTTATGACAACGAGATAAAGAAAATAGAAAAGATAATAAAAAAAGCTAGACCTTACATAGACGCTGTTATATGTTGGGATTTTTCAGTTATAGATTTATGCAAAAAATATGATATTCCTTTTCACATCTCAACTCAGGCTTCAATAGCAAACTCAAAAGCAGCTAAATTCTATAGGGGATTAGGAGCAAAAAGAATAGTCGTTGCTCGCGAACTTAGTTTGAAAAAGATAAAAAAAATTTCAAAAATAATTGAAATAGAAGCTTTTTGTCATGGGGCGATGTGCGTTGCAATTTCTGGAAGATGCTTTACTAGTCAATTTTTATTCAAAAAAAGCGCAAATAGGGGCGAATGTCTACAACCCTGTAGAAGAAAATATAAAATAATAGATGAAGAAAACAACGAATTAGTTTTAGAAAAAAACAGGGTAATGTCTGCTAAAGATTTATGCACTTTGCCTTTTATTGAAAAAATGAAAAAAGCCGGCATAAAATCCTTTAAAATAGAAGGAAGAAATAGGTCCCCCGAATATGTTTATTATGTAACAAAAGCTTATAGAAAAGCTCTTGACAAAAAACTTTCAAAAGATGAAATCGAAGAATCAATCGAAGAGCTTAAAAAAGTTTATAATAGGGGCTTTTCTTCTGGATTTTATTTAGGATTACCGACAGCCGAAGATTTTTCTTCTTCTGATTCTGGGGAACAAACAGAAAGCAAAGAATATTTAGGAAGAGTGGAAAAATACTGGCCAAAAATAGAAGTTGCTGCTGTTAGAATTCACAAAGATGGTTTGAAAAAAGACTCTGAACTTTATGTGATTGGGCAAAAAACAGGAATAAAAAGATTAAAAGCAGAAAGAATAGAAAAAAATAAAGAAGAAATCTTTGAAGCAAAAAAAGGAGATTTGGTTGCAATAAAAATTCCTGGTGCAAAAAAAGGTGACGAAATTTATTTGATAAAAGAAAAAGTATAAACAAACCAACATAATTAATTTAAATAGTGGCTAATTGAACCGCAATTCGAATCATTAATGCCTGTTCAAGTCTCTGAGCTGATGGAGAGATCATGCAGGGCGCGACTAGAAGCGGAACGGAGTGGGTAAGAAGATTTCCAGAACCGCTGTGGATTCTCCTGTTTTTGCCTTAGTTAAGAAGCGAATCACAATTTAGTATAAAATGCCCTAAAGGTGTTGGCACAAAACACATAAAAACTATTAGGAATATCTTGAAAATCTAAAAAAATATAAAAAGCCCTTTAGATACAATTTAAAATGGAAATAAGAAAAATTTCTGAAAATATATGGCAAATAGAAAAGGAAGGCGAAATGAATGTTCCTTGCGTTATTTTTGCTTCTGAAATATTATTGGAAAATATGAAAAAAGATAAAACCTTGGAACAAATAAAAAATGTTGCAAAGTTGCCAGGAATTTTGAAAAATGCTATTGCCCTGCCTGATGCACATCAGGGGTATGGCTTTCCAATCGGAGGTGTTGCTGCTTTTGATTTAGAAAGAGGAGTTATTTCTCCTGGCGGCGTTGGTTATGATATAAATTGTAGTGTTCGTTTATTGAAAACAAACATATCAAAGGAAGAATTTTTGAAAAAAAGAGATTTTCTTTTGAATGTTGCTTTCGACGAGATTCCTTCTGGAGTTGGTGAAGAAGGGAATTTTAAGATCTCAAAGAAAGAACTCGATGAAGTTTTAGAAAAAGGTGCTAAATGGTGTTTAGAAAAAGGTTTTGCAGAAAAAGAAGACATAGAAAAAACAGAAGATTATGGTTGTATTCAGGGTGGAAATCCTAGAGATGTTAGTGAAAGGGCAAAAGCAAGAGGAATAAATCAATTGGCTACATTAGGAGCAGGGAATCATTTTCTTGAATTTCAGGAGGTTGAAGAAATTCTTGATGAAAAAATTGCCGAAGTTTTCGGAATTGAAAAAGGAAAAATCTTTATAATGATACACTGTGGTTCTCGGGGGCTTGGACATCAAGTTGCTTCTGATTACATTAGAGAAATGGAGAAAAAATATGGTTGGCCTAAATACGACAGAGAGCTTGTTTATGCTCCTATAACTTCTGAGCTAGGAAAAAAATATTTGTCTGCAATGGCCTGCGCGGCTAATTTTGCTTTTGCCAATAAACAATTAATAACTCATAAAATAAGAGTCGCTTTTAGAAAAAATTTTCCAAACTTAAAAATTGATGTAATTTATGATGTTTGTCATAATATTGCAAAGTTTGAAGAGCATAATATCGATGGACAATTAAGAAAGGTTTTAGTCACGAGAAAAGGAGCAACTAGAAGTTTTGGTCCAGGAAGGAGAGAAATCCCTGAATTTTATAGAGAAGTCGGGCAACCGATTATCTTGCCTGGAAGCATGGGAACAGCAAGCTATGTTTTAGTAGGAACAAAAAAAGCAGAAGAACTTTCGTTTGGAAGCACTGCTCACGGAGCTGGAAGAACTTTGTCTCGTTTAAGTGCAACAAAAAATCTTTCTGTTAAAGATATAGAAAAAGCTCTTTCTGATAGAGACATAAAACTAAAAACTATTTCAAAAAAAGCAATTCTCGACGAAGCCCCGCAGGCATACAAAAATATTGATGAGGTTGCACGTGTTTCAAATGAAGTCGGCATTGGAAATTTTGTTGCGAAGTTGAAGCCCTTGGGAGTGATTAAGGGATGACAGGAAGTTTGTAAAAATTATAAATAAATTTAAATAATTATCAACCTAATTTTATTTATGAATTTTAAACCGACATTATGAAAATCGATTATATCAATAATTTCCGGGATTGTGGTCAATTGCCTTCTTGCAGGAACTGTTAGATTATTGTGTAATTGTATTAAAGGTGTTCTCTGTAATTGCCCACAACCAAAATGGATTAAATTTGCATTTGACCCAGTCCCCTTAGTGCTTTCAATATTGGCTATCGGTTTAGTATATGTTGTTTGGAGTATAATAGAAAAGAAATAAACTAAACTAAATTTTCACCCCAACCTCTGTACTGCGCTAGGAGTTTCTCCACCGTGCCAAGTGTATCTAGGACGAACTCTTATTTGATAAATTCTTTGAGAATTATCATCTAAAACAAGGGCTGCTCCTTTTTGCTTTGGCAGTTCGTTCATTTTTCTTTTTATTCCTTCATAAACATAACTCTGCATGACTTCATTTAAGGCCTTAATATCTTGCTCTGCCGTAAGTAAATGAGAAATGACAATATCTGATTGAGTCATTGCGTCAGTATGAATTTTTCCTGGTTGCTGCGTTGCCAAAACCAATGAAATTCCTGGCTGTCTTCCTTCTCTTAGCAACTGAATTAGAGCATCTGTCGCAGGAGTTTTGCCTTCTTTTGGAAGAAATTCGTGAGCTTCATCAATAAAAATCCAAACAAGAGGCATTTCTTTTGTTGAAGAAATTGTAAAATCACTTAAACCTCTTTGTACAGAATAAACTTCTTCCTCTTTTCTTGAGATCATTCTTTCATTGAAAAGTTTTTTGCATATAAGCCCAATAACCAAACCTCTAATATTAAACTGACCAATAGAAGAATACATCGATAAGTCAATAACAGTTGTTTGGCCTCTTTTTACCATTTCTTTTATTGGAGTACCTTCTTTCTCGTCAAAGATTCCCCATGATTTTGCCATGTTAAAAAGAGAAATAACAGAATTTTTTGTTTCTTCGTTAAAAGAAGAATTTTTCTTTATTTCGTTAAAAATGTCTTCAAAACCAAAACTTTTGTTCTTTTCAAGAAGAGAAGAAAAAACATTAGCTATTAAAACAGCTTCTTGTTTTGTGTAATCCAAATTAAAAAGTTCTATCCACTCTCCAACTGCGATCTCGGAAACTTTTATTTTTAATTCTCTATCGACAGGAATTCCTTTTTTGTTATATTCTTCAAAATATCCGGCAGGAGAAAAAACTTCCGCAGGGATGTTTTTTGATTCTAACCCCCACTCTCCAAGAAGCTCGCTATCTTTGTAGTTTCTAAACTTCATTGTCCAAAAAATTCCCATAGTATCAAAAATTAGGGAAGCAATATTTAGATCATCGCTTTTTTCTTTTTCAGAAATTGATTCTGCGATTGCTCCAAGAGTGTAAGATTTTCCTGATCCTCTTTTTCCAGCAACTAGGATTACATGGCTTTTTGCAATATCAAGATAGATTTGATTTGACAAAGAAACATATTCCCCCATTTTTACATAGCCTTTTCCAAGATAGGCAAGAGCTTTTTTTCCAAAAATCTTTTTCTCACCCTCGTTTCTTCCAATTATTATATCGTAGGCCATTTTAGTCCTTTCTCCATAAAAATAATCTTACTCTTATTGGTTCATACAAGCTTAAATTTCCACTAATAACTCTTTCCTCTACAAAAACATCTTTTTTAGGATATTCTCTATTCATCAGGCAATAACTTTCATTCAAATTGCAAATTTTTATATCAAATGAGAATACTTCCGGAATAACATTTTGAATTTTGTCTTTGAGCTCGGTTTCATTCTTTTTAAGGGCAATATTTCTTAATTGTTCTTTTGTTGCTATCTCTTCTAAAATATCCTTTTGTATATCTCTTATGTAAGAGTCGTCTTCTTTTTTGCCCTCCTTATTAAAAAATAAAATTGTTATCGCTCCAATGATTAAGACTACTGCTATAAATGCTTCAGCTATTCTTAACCAACCTTTCTTATTTTTTACCATATTCTAAGTATAAACTCCTTTTTTTCTATAGTGCCATTTGAGTATAGTATATCAAACTTATACTTTCTTGATAAGATATTAACATTTGTTGGAGTTTTTCTTTTTAATTCATAATTCTCCGAGAGTATTTCAAAATTTATTCCTTTGGGGGCGCTTAAATTTTTTAAGAATAAGTTATAATCACTTTCATATAACTTTTTTAGTTCGTGTAAACTTGAGTTTGACATAACATCTCTTCTTCTTATGCTTCCGATCTGAAAACTTGTCCCAAGTGAGCTGCAATTTGGGAGAACACCCATAATCTCTCTTGAAATAATAATGTAATACTTATTAATATCAATCTGTTCAGAAGTTCCATTTAGAATTTGATAAGGAGAGCATGGTTGTGTTGAATTAATAAATATAATAACAACCTCCTCGCTTGCTCTCTCAACAAAGTTGTTCTTTAATGAAACTAATAAAGATTCAGATAGCTCATCATTTTTTGTAATCGTAGGTCTCAAAAAAAGAAGAATAAAAATTATGGCGGTTATAAATATTCCGAAAGCAATAATCATCTCAATATGTGAAGCACCCTTTTTCATGTAATTTACTGATTTCTTTCTTTTTTATACTTTTTGTTTAACTAAAAAAAATTTTTGCTAAGAAGAACCCCATTAAAGAAAAAGAAGATAAAACAAAAGAGTGTCTTATCCCTGCTCTTATGCTTCCCTCTGCTATTTTTCCTATTACTAGCCCAGAAAATATCGCCTCCACTACTATTACAGAAACTATTATGGACGAAAAATTTATGTTTTTGACAGGAGTTATCTCAAGAGAGCTCTCTTCTGTTTGAGAAACCTCCATAAGCTTAGGTATAAGAAAAAACTGAAGAATTAGAACGATTATCATAAATATTATAAATATCATATACCCTTGAACTTGCAAATTTGCTACAGAACTTTTTCTCTCTTTTTTAATAAGCTGAGTTTGATTTATAGATTCAGATATTGATGAGAGTATCTCCACTATATTTCCTCCCGACCTATTTGATTCTGAAAGAAGATCAATCGTTCTAGAGATTAAATCGTTTTTTGTGTCTTTTGAGAAGTTTTCCAGTGCTTCGCTTAAAGGAAAGCCCAAGGTTAATTGATTTGCTAGTTTTCTTACATGAATAGAAAGTGCCCCATAATCTCTTGTTTGGACATTCAGTATGGCTTTTGTTATGGGGGTTCCAGACTTAACACTTTCAAGAATATCCCTAACAAACTCTAAAAACTTCTCTTCTTTTTCTCTTTCTCTTTTCACTATTAAATTATTTTCTATAATTAAAGGTAACAAAGAAATTATTACAACTATTGTTATTGCTAGATTTCTTATATCGCCCCTAAATAATCTTGGCATTTGTTCTTCGGGCATAAAAAAAGAAGCTATAAAAATTAACAAAAATATCATTCCTATCAAAGTAAATATTAATGATTTTTTCATTTTATGTTTTTGGTTGTTTTATTTGCAGGAATGTTAAAAATATAAGATTTAGTATTATTAAAATTAATATAAATAGATAACTTAAAGAGCTTGTTGAAATAGGCATTTTGAATCCGCTGTTTATCATTATTACTAAAAGAATTATCAATATTAAAGGAGCCACTATTAAAATGCTTATGTATACATCTAAAAAAGTTCCAGCAATATTATTGTATTTTTGTCTTTCAAGTTTATATTCAAAGAGTAGATTATCTGCCTTTTTTTCTAAGAAGTTTTTTAGGGAGCCGCCACTTACTATATTTATTGCTATTCCAGAAAAGAGCTCTTTCAATTTTTCGTTTCCCGTCTTAGAAGAGTAATCTTTTAATACATCGGCAAGATTGTATCCAAAAAATTCTGTTTGTTTTAATATTTTTCTTATCTCTGAAGCAAGATTAGGATATTCTTTTGAGTTTGCTAATAACTTAAACATTCTTAATGGTTCTATATTAGACTGGGATATAGCTGCCATATATATGACTGCGAAAGGTAGTTCATCATTTATTTTTTTAGAAAAGTTCTTTGCTTCCATCGATGGACCAACAAAAAAAAGAATTGCAATTAAAATAGGTATTAGAATAATAAGAAGAAAAACTATTTTTTTTGTTATTAATAACAAACCAATTGCTACAAAAAAAGAAAAGATGAATGCTATTATAACATAAAAAATAGCCATAGAAACATAGTTTTGGTAAAGCTTTGGATAGTTTGCTTTTATTAAGTCCTCTTTTATTTTTTTAAACAGATTTTCATTTCTATCTGCAAAATTAAAAAAAATCCTCTCACTGAAAGAAATTTCATCACCCATTTTCCCTATTTTTTTAGTATATTTATGTTTATTAATCTTTCCTATAGAAAAAGTTAAAAAGCCAAATTCTTTTTAAAAAATATGATGCAAAAATCCAATCAGACTAATATTATCAGAATAAATTCTATCATTATTATAAAATAAATTCCATAAACCCTATTTTTTTATGGGAGATGTTAATAATCTCGATGCAGCAGTTGAAGTTTTTGAACAAAACTATCCTATTTTAGGTTCTTTAAGCTGGTGGAATAAAAAAGAAGTTTTTGTTGAACTCTTTAATGTGCGCAAACTAGGGGTGGCACTTGACTTGGTTAAAAAATTAAATATTGCTAGGCCTCTTGCTTGTCACGCCGCCAACGATATTTTTATCTCTTGGCTTAGAACAGATGAAAAAGAGAAATATTCAAGAGCTATTGAGGTTTTTCGTGATTATGGCTTTGGGAATTGGCTAAAAAAATATCAAGAGGAGGTTTTTTAAATAAAAGAAAATAACTTTTTTTATGGACAAAAAAACAATAAATGAAAAAGAACTTGAAATTTTGGATTTTTGGGATAAAGATAAAACATTTGAAAAATCACTTGAAAAAACAAAGAATTGTAAACCCTATATTTTTTATGATGGCCCGCCATTCGCAACAGGCCTTCCACACCACGGACATCTTCTTGGGAGCATTACAAAAGACCTCTATGGAAGATTTTGGACAATGAATGGTCGCCATGTAAGAAGGGTTTGGGGATGGGATTGCCATGGTCTTCCTATAGAAAACATCGCTGAAAAAAATCTTGAAATAAACTCAAAAGACGAAATTGAGAATAAAATCGGCATAAAGGAATTTAACAAATTTTGCAGAAGCAAAGTTTTAGAATTTACAAAAGAGTGGGAAAAAACAATCAGAAGAATAGCTCGTTGGGTTGATATGAAAAATGCATACAAAACAATGGACAATGAATATATAGAAAGTGTCTGGTGGGCTTTCAAACAATTATGGGAGAGGGGATTTATTTATGAAGGAGAAAGAATTTTGATGTATTGCCCTCGTTGTTCTACTCCTTTAGCAAAGGCAGAAATAGCAATGGATAACACATACAAAAAAATTACAGATGATAGCGTTGTTTTAAAGTTTAAATCAAAAGATAAAGATTTTTACTTTTTAGCATGGACGACAACACCTTGGACTTTGCCTTCGAATTTAGCTCTTGCGGTTCATCCTGAATTGACCTATGTTTTAATTTATGATAAAAAAGAGCAGGAAAGTTATGTTTTATGCAAAAACTTATTGGAAAAATACTACAAAAATAAAGATGATTATGAAATAAAGAAAGAATTTTTAGGAAAAGAATTAGAGGGGGAGAAATATGAACCTTTGTTTTCTTATTTCAAGGATAATCCTAACTCATTCAAAGTTGTTTTAGGTGATTTTGTAAGTGCAGAAGACGGAACAGGTATTGTTCATATTGCGCCCGCTTATGGAGAAGAAGACTATGAGGTTTGCAAGAAATATAATATTCCCTTAGTTGATCCTGTGGACGAAAAAGGAAATTTCAAAAAAGAAGTTTATGATTTTGCTGGGATGTTTGTTCACAACTCTAATAGAGATATTCTTGATTATTTAAAACAAAAGGGAAATGTTGTTTTAGTTAAAAAAATATCACACGATTACCCTTTTTGTTATAGATGCGAAACAAAGTTGATTTACAAAGCAGTACCCTCTCTTTTTGTCAACATCCAAAAAATAAAACCGCGCCTTTTAGAATTAAATTCAAAACTTAATTATCATCCTTCTTTTTTAAGGGATGGCAGAGCAAAATACTCCATAGAAAATGCCCCTGATTGGAACATTTCACGGAATAGATATTGGGCTACCGCAATACCAATATGGAAGTCAAAAGACGGAGATTCTTTAGTCATAGGTTCAATAGAAGAACTAAAAAAATATGCTAAAAATCTTCCAGAAGGAGAAATAGATTTGCATAAAGACTTTTTAGATGATGTTATTTTAATTAAAGAAGGAAAAGAATACAAAAGAGTTTCTGAGGTTTTGGATTGCTGGTTTGAGAGCGGCAGTATGACTTTCGCCCAATTCCATTATCCTTTTGAAAACAAAAAATTCTTTGAGGACAATTTTCCTGCTCAATTCGTTGCTGAATATATAGGACAAGTAAGAGCTTGGTTTTATTATATGCTTGTTTTGTCGGCAATTTTATTTGACGAAATTCCATTTGAACATATTGTAACAACAGGAACAATTCTCGCAGAAGACGGAGAAAAGATGTCAAAATCAAAGGGAAACTTTACAGATCCGAACGTTTTAATGGAAAAATATGGTGCAGATAGCTTCAGGTTTTATTTAATGGGAAGTTCTGTAATGAATGCGGAAGATTTTAACTTTTCAGATAAAGCCCTAGAAGAAACATACAAAAAAGTAGTTATGCCTCTCTTAAACTCGGCTAATTTTTATTCACTTTACGAAGAAATTCCAATAAAAAACATTGAATCAAAAAACATTCTAGATAAATGGATTGTTTCTAAAACAAACAGTTTAATAAAAGAAACAACAAAATATCTGGAGAACTACGATAGTATAAATGCTTGCAAGGAAATCTCTTCTTTTATAGAAAACCTTTCTAATTGGTACATAAGAAGAAGCAGAGAAAGATTTGTGAATAAAGATTTAGAAGCAAAAAAAACCCTTCATTTTGTTTTGGAGAATCTAGCAAGAGTTATCGCTCCAATAATGCCTTTCTCTGCCGAAATCATTTTTAAAACCATTAAAATGAAAGAATCAGTTCATTTAGAGGATTGGCCTTCTTATAAAGAAAAATTAATTGACCTTAATCTTGAAAAAGAAATGAGCAATATTAGAGATATAGCCTCAGAGGTTTTAAGGGAAAGAGATAAGGTTAAGATACCACTAAAACAAGTTTTACTTAGTTTAACCTTGGAAGGATATGAAATAAGAAAAGAACTTATTGAAATTTTAAGAGAAGAAGTAAATGTTAAGAAAGTTTCCCTAGTTAAGTCAAAAGATAAAAAGATAATTTTAGACACAAATTTAACACCTGAATTAGAAGCAGAGGGTTTTGCTAACGAAATAGCAAGAGTAGTTCAAAATCTGAGAAAGGAAAGGGGACTAGTAAGAAAAGATAAAATAGACGTTGTTGTGTTAATAAACTCAAAAAATAAGAAAGATGTTGAGAGATTTTTTCTTGAAGAAAAGGAGAGGATCGGTGCCGAAAATATTTACTTTTGTGAAAAGGATAAAATACCTATTTTTTTTGAGGGAAAATTCAAGGAGTCTTCTTTTAGATTAGGTTTTATTTCTATCTAATTTTTAGTACTATTCGCCGGGAAAACTAAAAGAAAGATTTAAATACTCTTTTTTATTAAAAAAATTATGATAGTCAAGGAGGATTTTTTAAGTAGACTCAGAAAGATTTTTGATTTAAATTTGTACGAAGTAAAAGTTTGGATTGCCCTTCTCTCTCGAAGACAATCCACTGCTGGCGAGTTATCTTCTATAAGTGATGTTCCTCGTTCTAGAACCTATGATATTCTTGAAAGTTTGGAAAAGAAAGGTTTTATTGTGATGAAGGTTGGCAAGCCAATAAAATTTGTTGCTTTAAAACCAGAAGAGGTTATTGAAAGAGTAAAAAAGAATCTTGTCTATGAAGCAAAAGAAAAATCACAAAGACTGGAAGCATTAAAAAAAGAAGATGTTTTGAATCATCTTAATTCTTTGTTTGAAGAAGGTGTAAAATATGTTGAACCAACTGATTTGTCCGGTTCTATAAAAGGAAGACAGAACCTTTACAATCATTTAGACATGATGATTAGGAGTGCGGAAGAAACAATAACTTTTGTTACAACAGCAGAGGGTCTAACAAGAAAAGTTGAGGTTTTAATGCCTTCTCTTGAAAAAGCAAAGAAAAGAGGAGTCACAATAAGAATCGCTGCTCCAATAACAGAACAGAACAAAAAAGTTGCGAAAGACTTGCAAAAAGTTGCAGAAGTTAGGGATTGCGGCAACTTCAGAGCAAGATTTATGATAGTTGATTCAAAAGAACTTATGTTTATGGTTTTGGACGACGAGAAAGTGCATCCTTCATATGATGTTGGTATTTGGTTAAATACTGATTTTTTTGCAAAAGCCCTAGAAGATTTATTTGAGTTAGCTTGGAATAATTTTAAGAAAGTTTAAATTTAACTTATTCTTAATTTGTGTCTTTTTTCTGGCTTCGCTTTCTAGTTTCTCAAAATTTTTGCTTCATAAAAACTTCTTTTAATCTTATATTTTAAGTCCAATAGCAAAAAATAAAAATTAAAAAAGATTTAGAAATAGACTTAAATAAGGCTATTATAAGAAAGATAGGAAAAATTATATACTGGATAAATCTTTTATTATGGGGGTAGTTATGCGTCCAAAACAATTTTTGTTCTAAATTTATTTTCAATTTTTTCAATTTTCATTTCACTATAAGTAACGGCCTTTATAGGGTTAGATATTTTATAATTTTTTATATTATCGCCCATAAGAACTGCTTCAAGAGAAAAACCGCCTTTTTCTTCTTTAATCGAGATTTTTTTAACTTTTGATAAAATGAAAAAACTAACCTCATAAAGAAATAAAATTTCCTCTAAAAAAGAGTAAAGTAAAGATTCTATATCTTTCTCCTTTAAGTCTATTTTTTTTGAAATTTTTTCTTTTATTTTTTCTTTGGTTATTGACTCTTTTAATGCCAAAGCAGAGAAAGAAAAAAGTTCCTCTAAAGATTTTCCTTCAACTAAAAAACTTATATCTGCTGTATGCGGAAGAAATTTATAGGGCATTTTACTTGTTTAATACTTCATTTATATACTCAAACTGGTCTTCAAAAATATGCGCAGATATAGAAAGAGTTGTCATATCACCAATAGGATAATTTAGTTCTTTGCTGATGTATTCTACTAAAAAATAGGTCTGTACAATATTTGCTGGCCAACCAAAAAACAAGTCGTTGCTTCTTATAACTGTTGTAGAATGAAGTTTGTCTTCCCTTATATTAAAATTCATTAACACCATTCCAGGTGTTTCTTTTTTAGAAAGAGAGCTATCTTCTTCTGGAAAATAAAAAACAACTATTGCTCTCTTAGAGGTTGGATCTTTTTTTAAAAGAGGAATAACATAGTTATCTATTTGATTTTTTCCGTTAAAATGAAAAGCTCTTTCAGCGTAATGATAATAATAAGCATGATTTTCTTCTTTTTCTAATATAGCATTTTTTAATTCTTCTAAGGAAGGATAAACCCACTTGTTAAAGCCATTCAAAATGTTTAATGGTAGATTAACTGTAGAAGAGTCTTTTATTGTTATTCTTAAATTTAATATTTCCTTACAAATTCTCTCCCTTCTATCTTTAAAAGTTGTTCCTTTTTCTAAAATAATTCTTAATGCTTTTTTCCATGCTTTTAAAGCACTATCTTCTATTATTTCCATTTTATAAAAATTCGTTAAGTTTCATATCTTTTTTAATTCCTTCTAAATTATAAGAAAAAAAACCTAATCTAAAAGTACTTAAAATAAAAGATATTTCTCTAATAATCTCATCTAGTTCATAAGCACCAAATCTATGAAAAGTAACATCATTTCCCCCATTAAATAAGTCTAAAAGTTGCTCTCTCTTTTTTATTTCTTGCTTTAGCTTTGATGAATACAAATCTTCTAATTTATATATGATGATTCTATTGTACTTTGCTTCGCTCAATCTCTCTTTTGATTTTTCAAAGGCACATGAAAGCGCTAGCTTAAATCTTATAGGCATCCCACAGCTTTTATAAATAGTTTCTTCTGCAATAGAAAAATTTTCTATTTTTTTCTTTGATTCACTTATGATATTTAGTACAATCTCTGAATTTATTTTTTCCTGAGAAAGACCAAAATTCCATAATCGAATATAGTTTTTAGAGAATTCTAAAAATTCTCTCTTTTTATTTCCAAGGAAGTCAGTTATTTTTTTAAAATAGATTTCTGATCTTTTTCTTTGAAGAAAGTTTGCAGAAAGAAAAGATTTTGAAATAGATAACATTAATTCAGAAAACTTTTGCTGGTTAAAACCATAGGAGGAATAAAATCTTTCCATATCAACTAAGATAGTACTTTGCGAACAAACAAAAACTGATAAATTCTTTTTATTCTCCAAATCTTTTTTGTTTACTAAATATGGGCCTGCTTTTCCAATAAAAAGAATATCTTTTGTTAAAGAGTTATTTAGGAGATTTATTATCTTCTTTTCTTTTACATAAAAAGAAAAAATTTTTTTTGATAAGGAAAAATTTTCATTAAAGTTTTGGTAGTTAATAGAAAAAATAAAAATAATCCTATCAAAATATTTATTTATTGAAAAACCAAAGAAAGATATTATATTATCTTCTTCCTTTAATTTATCTAATTCAATAAAAAAATTGACTGTCTTGTTATAAGAAAAAGAAGCATCGTTCACATCCTTAATAAAACTAGTTAGATCCTCTAATTTTGTCTCTCTTATGTACTTCTCAAAGTTTATTAAACAAACAGAATCGTTTGCTATTTCCAAGGAAGAAAGAATAAGATTTTTTATTTCTTCTAAAGAATGAAAAAAGTTGCAATCAATGCAAAGAGAGTTTATTTTGTCAACCCACCTTTCTGCTTGGTATTTAGTTACTATGCCTATTTCTTCATAACTTTCTATTGGGAGGGAAGGAATTAAAGGTTTTAAAATAGAAACTCTCTTCTTATACTTTGGTGAAAGAGAGATTATTTCTTCTCCTTCTTCTAAATTTAGAGCAAAAAATTTTTGGCCTTTTTCTCCGTGTTTTGAAACTCTTAAAAGACCTTCTTCTAATAAGATATTAATATGATGGAGCAATCTTCTATGAAGTTTTGCTATTTCTCTTTTTGATTCTTCATTATTTTTTGATTTGAGCTCACTAAAAACAGGATAAACATAATTTGCTATTTCGCTAGTTGGGAGCTCGCAACCTTTTTTTTGAAAAAGTTCCAAAATTTTTTCTTTTGTAGTATCCATAATAAAAGAAAATTAATAAAGTTTAAATAACTTTCTGTTTCAGTATTTTTTAGATTTGAGAGATGCTTCAGTCTTGTTTCAGTTAAGAAAAAAGTCTTTTTTAATATAAAAAACATCAATTTCAGCAAAAAACTGAAACATTCAGCAAATTATCGTAAAAAGGATATATAAATAAGTTCACTTTTATTATTTTTATGAAATGTGAAAAATGCTTAAAAAGAGGAAGAGAAGTTTTCATGAAAGCAGATATTCCCAATAAGAGGTATTTTTGTCCAGAATGTGATCATATAATAAATTGGGTAACAAAAAAAGTCGAAGATGAATGAAAATTTATTACAGAGTAAAGAGGAAAAAAAAGGAATAAATATAACTGAAAAGATTTTGTTTTATTTTTTAAAGGAAGACTTTGAAAAGGACGAAATAAAAATTTATTCTTCTCTTTTAACAGAAAATTATGAATTAATAGAAAAAGAGTTCAGTAGGAGTAGAAGATACAGATTAATGAGAAGGTTGTTTGACAGAGGTGCTTTAATTAAAATAAAATCAATTGATGATGAAAATTTTAAATATCTTGGCTTACCTCCAACTTTTCTTTATATTAATGATGAAAGAATAAAAAAGAACATAAAAAAAATAGAAAAAATTTTCCTAAAGAAAATAAACTTGGAAGAACTTAAATTTGTTAATATAAATGCAAAAAATGAAAAGCCTTTCTTGTTACTTCTCCTTAATAACTTGGTGAATAACAATGCCTCCCTGGTGCTTCCTAGAGATTACGAATTTCCGTTTAAATTAATTGAAAAAAAGAATTTAATAAGTTATAAAAAAGAAACAGAGAATTATTTTAAGGGAGTCATAGATGAGAAGATTTTATTCGAATTTTTTGAAATTCCAACAGATTTAAATGGTGAAAGAGAATTGTATGGTTATATAAAATTTGAAAATTATGGTCGGCAATATTTAAAAAGAAATAATAGACTTTATATGTAGGGCAGAAAAAGCTACTTTTGCTTAAAAAAGAGCTAAAAAAAAGCAGAAGAAAAAAAATCAAAATAATTTTATTTTAGCCTTCTTCAATGGCTCTTTTTATTTTATATTAATTGGCTCAAATATTCTATAAAGGTGAATCGAAAATAAAAATCTTTATCTCAACAAACTCTTCTTCTCTCCACAACTATAAACATTTTCATTAACAACAAGCTCAACTCTTGAAAGAGAAGTTTTTTCTATTTTTGCTGCATCAAAAGGATAAGAAATTGCCTGAGTTAAAAAACAACCTGATCCAGGCTTTTTTTCCTCAGTATAAACAATCAATCTATCATTTTTTTCTGTTATTTTCTTAATCTCAATAGAATAGCCCCCTGTTGGTTTTTCGCCAGCAAAAACAACAATTAGAGAATTTTTTTCAAAATCAAAACTCTGGTTTCCAAAAACCTCTCTAAAAGAATATATATCATTCACAATATCTGCCGACCTATCTAAAACAACCGGATTAACTAAGATGAGTGGAATTTTTTCAAAAGATATTTCCTTTCCTAAATCTTCGACAAAAACTTTTCCATCTTGAGAATAACATCTTTTAGGAATAGAGTCTTCAACAATATTCCCTACTCTTACACACTCATCAAAAGAATTTATTTTTTCTTTTTTTGAAGTAAAAACAAAAATCAGAAGAAAAATTAAAAAAGCAAACACAATGGAAAAATAAAATTTGTTTCTATAAAAAAAGTTTTGTTTTGTCTCTTTAGCAGTTTTTTCTTTTTTCTTTTGTTTTCTCATCTAATAAAGAAGCGAACCTAGTTTAAAAGCTTTCCTACAACTAAACTTTCTTTAATCCATCAAACAAACTTAAAAATCTATTTCGTGTTTTTGTGTCCTTTAAACCTTCTTTCTCATAAATTTCTTTTGCCTTGTTGTAAAGCTCTTTTGCTTTCTCATAATTTTTGCTTAAATAAGCAGTTGTACAATCATCTAGAATTTGATTAACTTCTTTTAAAACAGGATTTATAGAAATCACGGGAAGTTCTGATAGTTTTTCATTGTCTTTTTGTTGTTTTTCTTGAAAAGAATTTTCAGAATATTTGAATTGTTCAGCATGATAATTTTTATTATTTTTTCTTCTTTTTTTTCCACTGATAGCAGCAATAATAAATATTATTATTAAAATTAAAACTAAAACAGAAGCTCCTATTATATAATCCACATAGTATAATCCTCTTCTTCGCTTGAGTTTTTATCATTGGTTGAAGCTTCTGTTGGTTGTTGAGGAGCTTCTTGATTTGATGTTTGGTTTTCTATTTGATTATTTGTTGAAATTTGGTTTGTTCTTCCACCACCTCCGCCCCCGCTGCCACTTCCGCCAGAACTACCTCCACCTCCACTAGAAGGTGCTTAATAATAACAACCAGAAGTTATTATTCTTAAACAATCATTTGAACAACTTAAACTTCCTGCATTAAAATTTCCGAAATTAGAACATGTTCTTCCTCCAAAATCATTTCCATCATAAACTTCTCCAAATTCTTCATCTAATACTCCATTTCCACAAATTCTTTCAAAACTTCCATTAATTCCATATTGAGACCAAGAAGAGACATTAAAATTAACCAAACCGTTGTTTTGAGAGACAAAGCTTAAATTGTAATACTCGCTACAATTTGGTTCTATTGTTTTGTTACAGCTTTCGTTTCTTATTGAAATGTTTTTATTGTAAAAACTAAAGCAAGAAGGATTTGTTGTTTCATTGCAAACCTGCCCATTCCTTAAAATTCTCCCATAGCTTATTTTCCATCCCCTTAAATCAAAAGTTATGTTTGCTGATTTGTTAAAGTTTGAATCTTTTGAAGAATTAATAAAAACAAAGAAAGCTGTTCCATTGAAAGAATAAGGGGCTCTAGCAGAAAAATTAAAGCTTTGATTAACACTTATTTTATAAATCTCTTCTAAGTTATTTCCTTGAGAAGTTATATTTGTTAAAAAAGAAATTCTTCCAAAATTGCTGAAAAGAATGATGTTTGTTTCTGTTAAATTGTAGTTTATAGTTGAGTTGAGAGAATTTAGTTGTATGGATGAGTTGAGAGAATTTAGTTCTATTGAAGAATTTACTAAATTTAGATTAAAGTTGGAATTTATGATTGTCGAATTTTCCAAAGATAGATTAGAGTTTAGTATTGATAGGTTAGAGTTAGAGTAAGATAGATTAGAATTAATAAAAGAAAAATTGGCATTTACAAAAGAAATATTGAAATCTCTAAAGAATAAACTGTGGTTTGTTAAAAAACAATTAGCATTTAAATTCTGACTATTTCTTAAATATTCCCTGTTGTTACAAACAAAACCCTTATTCGTAATTGCAAAAGAGTTAGAGATTGTTCCACGATATTGCCAACCGACTAGGCCACAGACATAAGAACTTCCTGAAACATTTCCATTAACTAAACCAACATTTGATATGTTGCCTGAACTATAACCAAAAAGACCAACATAATTTAAATTAGTTCTGTTTATATACAAACCATTTATTGTGAAATTTCTTCCGTCAAAACTTCCTCTGAAATGGTTTGTTTCATTGCCGATTGGTTCAAAACCAAGACCTTCATTCCAATTTATTGTTTCTGAACAATCAACATCATTTCCCAAAACATAATAAGCAGACAAATTAAATTTCATATTTTGAAGCTGAGAGCAATTAGAAATTTGATAAGGATCTTCTAGTGTTCCTGAACCGCCGGCAAAAATAGTATAGCCTGTAAAACTGAAAAAATTATTAAAATAGAAAAACGCAAAAATTGATAAAAGAGCAAATATTAAAACAAAAAACAATTTAGGTTTTTTTGAAATTCTCCTAATATAATATATAAAAGAGGATTATTTAAAAACTTTCTCTATTTTAGTACCTTCCCGGTCTCCAAATACCAAAGGTAAAGATCAAGCTCTGCCAGGTTCAGACCGCTTTCTTTTCCTAATTTTTCCAGTATTTTTTCAATTTCTAAATATCTTTTTTTGGTCAAACTTTTTGGCCTCTTTATAAGTCTGTTTTTAAAAAGCAAATCGACTATATGAAAATCAATGATTGCAACATCCTTAAAACCGATGTTTCTTAAAAAATGACTTGCCTCTTTCATTCCAAGCCCTTTAATGTTATGTACAAACCAATCTCTAACTTCTTTTCCATTTTTGTTTTTTATGACTTTAAAAATTTCTCTTCTTTTCTCTCTTGCCAAGACAATAAATTCTGCTCTTTGCGGCCAAAATCTATGACCTTCTTCCTTAAGTTTGCGAGCAAGCTCTTTTTCTTCTGCCTCAAAAAAATCCTTCTCTAGCTTCTTTTGCATTTTAATTGATCTCTCTGCCTGAAAATTTGCAGTCAAAAAACAAAAACAAAGTTCTGAAAAAATTTTTTTAGGGGACTTTCCATTTTCTTCAAATTCTTTAACTCTCTTATTTATGACGTTATATACTTGATTTTCTTTAAGAGAAAAAAGAGCATTAATAAGTTTTTTCATATATTATCTAAAAGAATCATGTTTTTAAATCTTTAATTAGTAAAAAGATAATGCCGACCGCAAGAAGAATAATTAGAGCACTAGAAAAAGAGATCAATAATCAAATTCAGAAAGGAAAAAGTGAACTTATTAGATTAATTTACATGCCATACTGCATTTTTTATGAAATATGCTCTGAGCAAAACCAGCAAGAAGAGATTGTTGAAAGAGGCGAGTTTCCTTTTAGTTGGACTTTTTTAAGAAATATAAAAAAAATTGCTAAAGAAACAGGGGATTATTTTAGTTCAAAAGGAATCCCTACTGAAGTGCAAAGAACTGATTGTTACATTCATCCTGTATGATTCTATTTACTCTTCCAAAGTCCATGCAAATTGCAATAAGCTCTTGCAGAAACTGGTTCAAAAGAGAATTCTGCTATTGGTTTTTGGCCAGGTTTTAAGAATACCTTGGAGATTTCTCTGCCGTCTGTTGCCTCAATCCACATTATATAATGCTCCTCTGTCATGGGATGCTCAATAGAACCTATTTTAACCCTATTGTTTTCTATAACAGGAATATGCTTTTCTTTATCGCCTTCAATTTTTCCTTCAAAAATCTCATCCATGGGTTTTCCACAACAAACAAGAGTTCCTCCTCCTACATGCAAAAGTTCTACAGTATTCCCGCAAACAGAACACTTAAAGATTTTGTTTACCATTAATATTCTTCACATTTTAGCCTATAAAAAGCTTTCGAATGATCACAAGAAGGGCATTTTTCAGGAGGTTCCTTTCCTTTATGAACATAACCGCATTCCATACAAACCCACTCAACGACATTTTCTTTTTTAAACAAAGTTTTCTTTTCTAGCTGCTCTAGAAGTTTTTTATATCTCTCTTCGTGATGCTCTTCTGCTTTTTTTATCGCTCTTAGCCTGTTAGCAATCTCCTGTAAACCTTCTTTTTCTGCAATTTCAGCAAATTCAGGATACATTTTAGTCCATTCATAGTTTTCACCTGCAATTGCTGCCTTCAAGTTATCAATAGTATTTCCTAAAATAAGAGGTGCCTCTAATTCATCTATCTTTATTGTATTTTCTTTTTTTAATTTTTGAATCTCTTCAAATATTCTTTTTGCATGTTCTCTCTCTTGATCAGCCGTTTCTTGAAAAATATTGGCAATAATTTCGTAACCTTCTTTTCTAGCAATAGAAGCATAAAAACTATAACGATTCCTCGCTTGACTTTCACCGATAAATGCCTTTGTTAAGTTTATCAAGGTTTTTTCCATGAAATTAAAGAGAATAATGATTTTAAAAAGTTTTGTATTGAAAAGATTTATAAAACTAGAAAATTTAAGAGTGTTATGAGAAGAGGTGTTAATATTAAATGGCTTTCTGAACTTTCCAAAAAAGATGTTCCCACTGCCGGAGGAAAGGGGGCAAATCTTGGTGAAATGTATAACTCAGGATTTCCAGTTCCACCGGCTTTTGTTGTAACCACCAATGCATTTCATTATTTTATAGAAAAAACAAAACTTCAAGAAGAAATAAATCAAATTTTGTCCAAAATAAATTTGGAAGACACAAAGATACTAACTGAAAAAGCAGAAGAGATAAGAAAATTGATATGTTCTGCAAAAATGCCTGAGGATTTGGAAGCCGAAATTTTAGAGGCCTATGATTCTTTCAATATTGATTTGGATGAAATAAAAAAAGCTCCGAATGCCCTAGCAATAATGAGAACCGCAAGAGAACCTCCTTTTGTAGCAGTTAGGTCCTCGGCAACAGCAGAAGATTTAGGTGGGGCTAGTTTTGCTGGTCAGCAAGAAACATACATAAATGTAAAAGGAAATAAAGATCTAATTGAAAAAGTTAAGGCCGTTTTTGCGTCTATTTTTACGGCAAGATCAATTTATTACAGAATGAAAAAAGGTTTTGATGCTTTTGTTGGGATTGCTGTCATAGTTCAAAAAATGATTAACTCTGACAAATCTGGTGTGATGTTTTCCGTAGATCCAATAAAACAAGAGAATATTCTTATTGAAGCAGTATGGGGACAAGGAGAGGGAATTGTTTCGGGACAAATAAAACCAGACAGTTATGTTGTTTCCAGAGATTTTGAGATATTGGGTGAAAAAATAAGTGATAAAAAAATAGCGATAGTAAGAGATTCTTCTGGGCTAACTAAAACAATTCAACTAACAGAAGAAAAATCAAAACAAAAAGTTCTAAGAACCCATGAAATAAAACAATTAGCAGAATATGCTGTAAAACTAGAAAAACACTACGGAAAACCCCAGGACATAGAATTTGCTATTGAGAATGGCGAGATATACATTGTACAAACAAGGCCAATAACGACTTTGGGAAAAAAGCAAGAACAAGAAGAATTAGAAGGGCAGTTGCTTCTTGAAGGAATGGGTGCAAGCCCAGGAATTGCTTCCGGAGTTGTAAAAATAATAAGAGACATGGAAGACCTTGACAAAATAAAAAAAGGCGATGTCTTAGTCACAACAATGACAAACCCTGATATGGTTGTTTCTATGCAAAAAGCTTCGGCAATAGTCACAGATGAAGGAGGAGTAACTAGTCATGCTGCGATTGTTTCTAGAGAGATGGGAATTCCTTGTGTTGTTGGAACAGAGATAGCGACAAATAAACTAGAAGACGGGATGGAAATAACAGTTGATGGCTTCAAAGGAAAAGTTTATTTAGGAAAAGCAGAAAATAAAAAAGTTGAAATTTTGCCTATTGTAGAAACAAAAACAAAAATAAAAGTTCTAGTTGATTTGCCAGATTTTGCCGAGAGAGCTGCTAAAACAAAAGCATATGGAGTTGGTCTCGTTAGATTGGAGGGGATTATAGCTTCTGCTGGAAAACATCCTCTCTGGTTTGAGCAAAATAATAAGCTTGAAGAATATAAAGAAATAATCAAAAAAGGCCTTGAAAAAATTGCAGAACATTTTATAGGAAAGGAAATATGGGTTAGAACATCTGACATAAGAAGTGACGAATATTCTAATTTAGAAGGTGCTCCAAAGCATATAGAAAAAAATCCGATGCTGGGTAATCATGGAATAAGATTTTCTCTAAAACATCGAGGGATTTTTGAGGCGGAGCTAAGAGCAATAAAAGAGCTTGCTGAAAAAGGTCATAAATTTGGAGTGATGTTCCCACAAATAATATCTCCGAATGAGGTTAGAGAAGCAAAAAATATAATGAAAGAGTTAAATATGTTGAAAGGAGATGTTAAAGTTGGTGTTATGATAGAAACTCCTGCCGCTGTTGTTTTAATAAAAGACATCTGCCAGGAAGGAATTGACTTTATCTCTTTTGGAACAAATGATTTAACACAATACACTTTGGCAATAGATCGCGGAAATGAAGAAGTTCAATATCTCTACAATGAAGAGGACTGGGCGATAAAAAAACAAATTTCAAGAGTTATTCGCGAATGCAAATTTCATAAAGTAGAAACTTCCATCTGCGGGCAGGCCGGAAGCAAAAAAGAGATGGTAAGGTTTTTAGTTGAGCAGGGAATTGATTCTATTTCTGTAAATGCAGATGTAGCAAGAGAGATTTCAGAGTTTGTGAAGGAGTTAGAAAGCAAGGTGTAATAACTATAAAATAATCACAAAAGAAAAAGTTTAAAAATTCTAAAATAGTTAGAAAAAAATGATATATTCAAACAAAGTTCTTATAGCAGAAGATAAAGAATATCTTAGAAGATTAATTTTTCTATATTTCAGAAAAGAAAGTCTTGAAATAGACATATGTGCTAATTGCAGTGAAACTCTTGAAAAAATTTTAGAAGCTAGAAAAAGCGGTTTAAGCTACCCTGTAATTATAACTGATTTAAGAATACCTGTTTTAGACGGAGTTGAATTAATAAAGGAAGTAAATAGGAAAGTAGAAAGAGGCGAGATTTTGAGACCGGATATTTATGTTATGACGGCTTATCATGAAAGAGAAGATGAATTGAGAAAAATTGATTTAGTTAAAGGGTTTTTTTACAAGCCATTTAGTTGGAGTGAATTAACGAATAGTATAAGATGGTCTTTACAAACAGTTAGACAAACACAAAGATCTGCCGATTAACATATTGCTCTTTTCTTTTCTCTTCAATTGGAAAATACAAATTTTTGAAAGAAAAAACTTTCAAGCCTGTTTCTTTTTCTATTCTTTCGATATCAACGAAAAAATTCTCAAAACAAGGAAAAACAATAATAATACGCGAGTTTTCTTTCTTCATTTCTTTAAATTTTTTTAAGAAAGGAATAATTTTGTTTTCAAAAGATAAAATAAATTTTTCTTTTTCTTCGTTTGGAAGTTTTTTTCTTACAAGTTCTCCTAGTTGCGGCTCTGATACAATAGCATCAAAATCAAATTTTTCTAGATAAAGAGAGTTTTTTCTTTCTAGTTTATAGTTTGCATTGAAATCAAAATTCTGGGAAAGCCAACTTAAATTTTTTTCTGCTCCTTCGATTGCTTTTTTGTCTATGTCAAAACCAAAAGCGCTGATATTTTTTAAAAGAGCTTGGATTAAGATGTTCCCAACACCACAAAAAGGATCGACCAACAAATCGCCTTCTTTCAATCCCGCAAGGTTTATTAAAATCTTTGAAAGTCTTGGAGAAATTGACAATTCTTCTCTTCTTACAGGTTTTTTCATGTCAATAAACTCATCCTGCTTAGAGTTGTATTCTTGTTCAACAAGACCTAAATAAAAATTTTTTTTATTAAAAGCAAAAATCTCAAAGTCAGCATTAGATATGAAGAAATTCTCTCCTTCTTGAAGAAGCATTCTTTTTCCTCTTCTTTTAATAAAAGCTTTTTTTCTTTCTTTCTTAAATTTTTCTATGAAAATATTTTCGTCTATATTTCCAATAATTGAATAGCTAAACTTGTCTGATTGAACAAATTCGTTTTTTTGAAGAAAATCTAGAAAATCTTTTTTTTGGGAAAAAACCTTTAATTTTCCGAGCTTTAAAACTCCGCCGAATTCTTGAATACTGAAATTAACATCATCGCTTATAGAAAGAACTAAAATGTTTTCTTCAAAAAAAATTTCTTCAAAATCTAGTTTTCGTGCTTCTAAAAAAAGAAAAATTTCTGCTCTCGAAAGCTTTGGGTTTCTTCCTAAAACGAAAAAATATTCCATATTAAAAGAAAGAAAAAAGGGTTTAAAAACTATTGTTTAAGAAGAATCTCTTTTTCCCAAATAAAAAACCTTTTTTGCTATTTTTTCTGCTCTTTTCTTAGAAAGATTTTTTCTTATTGAATGAAAGATTGTTGATTTTACAGAAGAAAAACCGCAAAATTTTAGTGTTGGATAAACAATAGAACCTGTCAATAAGACCTTATGAAGGACAACATAGAGAAAAGGGCTTCCTGCTGTGGAGATTATTCTTGCTTTTTTTCCTTTTAAAAGCTGTTTAACATTACCTTTTTTATCATATTTATAAGCAAAACCGGAAGTAAAAACGACATCAAAAAATCCCTTAAGCAAAGCAGGCATTGAGCCCCACCATATTGGATAAATAAAGACAATAAAATCTGAAAAGTATATTGCTCTTTGAATCTTGATAATTTCTTTCTCTGAAAAAATCTTTTTATCCAAACTAAGATAATTTAAATTTAGTTTGTATAAATCTATTAGAAGAGCATCTTCGCCGTTAGATCTAACACCTTCAAGATATTTCCTGGAAAGATAATAACAAAAAGAATCTTTTCTTGGATGACCATTGATTATTAAAATTTTTCTCATTTTTTCCTTCTTAGATAGTTATCTAGAGAAAATTTCCCACCACCAACTGAAGCTATTCCTAAAAAAGAAACCAAAAAAAGCAAAGCCAATTCTCCACCATTAGTAAATGGATTCCATCCGCGAGGTATATGGGCAACAAACCAAGCACCAACCATAACAAAAGAACCAAGAAGAGCAAAATAGCTAGTAAATAAACCTAAGAATACAAAAAATCCGACGAAAATTTCCAAAATCATCGCTAAACCCATCAAACTAAAAAGAGACATTTTTCCTGCGAGAATTAAATTTAGTTTATTGAAACCGTGAAAAAAGAATAAAATAGACACAACTAACCTAAAAATGAAATAAAGATAATCAGAAGATTTTTTTATAATTCTTTCCATATTTAAAGATAAAAAAATAAATTTAAAAATATTAGTAAACACTATAAACAAAAAAAGAGCTTTTAAATCTATTTAGACAATAAATTTTATGTGGTATCACTTAATTTTAACAGAAGAATGTAACTCTCAATGTAGATATTGCTATGAAAAAAGTTTCAAGGAATTTGATAATGGTCTTGAAAAGAAGTTTAAATTTGATTTTTCCGAAGAAAAAAAAGAAATTGATATTGAAAAGTTGAAAAATTTTCTTTCAAAAGACAAAAATCCTGTCGTTATTTTTTATGGTGGCGAGCCTCTTTTAAGAATTGATTTGATAAAAAAAATAACTGAGAATATTAATGTTCCCTTCAGAATACAAACAAACGGAAAGCTTCTTGACAAAATCCCGATTAATTACCTAAAAAAAATAGAAAAAATTCTTGTTTCTATAGACGGAGAAAAAGAAAGAACCGACTTCAATAGGGGAAAAGGAACTTTTAATCTTGTAATGAAAAATTTAAACAAAATAAAAAAGAAGGGCTACAAGGGAGAGATTATAGCAAGAATGACAATTTCAACAGATTTTCCTGACATTGACAGGCAAGTTTTATTTTTATACAAAAGCGGATTTTCTTCAATACATTGGCAATTAGATGTCGGTTTTTACAAGTTTGATTATGAAAAAGAAAAAATAGAGAAGTTCTTTGAAGAGTATAATAAAAACATAAGAAAGCTTCTAGAATTTTGGGTTGCTCAAATAGAAAAAGGCAAGGTCTTGAAGTTTTATCCTTTTTTGGGCATTGCTGAAAGCTTTTTAAAAAAAGAAAAAACGGAACTTCGATGCGGCGCAGGTCACTCTGGCTATGCCATAACTCTCGACGGAAAAATTTATGCTTGTCCAATAATGAATTGTATAAAAGATTTTGAAGCAGGCAATCTTGACTCGCAACCTAAAAAACTAAAAAAATTTTCTTGCCAAGAGGAATGCTCAGATTGCTCTTATTATGATTTCTGTGGTGGGCGCTGTCTTTATTGGAGAAAAGCTAAGCTTTGGCCAGAAGAAGGAGACAAAATGATTTGCGATTCTGTTAAATTTTTAATAGAAAAAATAAAAAAACAACTTCCAAGAATAGAAAAAGCAATAAAAACAAAAAAACTTTCTCTCAATGATTTTGATTATGAGAAATATTTCGGGCCGGAGATTATTCCTTAAAAATCTAATTATTTGCTTCTTCTTAAACGCCTTTTTCTCTTTTCTTCTTTAAGCTTTTTTCTTTGCCACTTCCATCTCATCTGATTTTTCTTTTTCCAACGACGAGAACTTCTTTTCATAATATTATTTAAAAAAAGAGATTTATAAATCTTATGAAATTCTTTTTTCCATCTCTTCTATCTCCCTTACAATTTCTGCAAGATAAATTTCCTTAATAGCTTCATCCAAAGATAACCCTTTTTCTTCTGAGTAGGATTCTAAATAACTTCTAGATAATTCAGCCCATTGGGTAAACTCTCTAGAAACAAAAACCTTGTTTTGCTTCTTTCTGAAAAAAAGAGGAAGAGCAGATTTTCTTCCTTTAGAAGAAAGAAGTCTTTCTAAATAAGATAAATTATGCTCAATTGCAAAATCCAAAAGTTCTCTTTCTCTTTCAGCAATCCTTGTATTTAAGTAATCAAGATAAAAAGACATAATAGATATCTCTCTTGGATTTGGAAATTCAACTAATGGGACATTTTTGTAATTTATAAAAGGCATGTGAAAAAAAACAAAACTTTCTGGCATGGAACCTTCTTCTTTAAAAGAAGCAAAAGATAACAAATCGTCTTCCCCATTTGTTAGTTCATAAAGATAATCCCAGGAATCTTTTATTTCACAGATAAGTTCTGCTAATTTTTTCGGCTGTATTTCTCTATTTGACATAATCAGAATAAATAAAATATCTTAAAAAAGATTTATATAGAGAAATATATTTAAAATTTAAAGTCCCGTCGTCTAGCGGTCAAGGATAGCGCGCTCTGGCCGCGCTGGCCCAGGTTCGAATCCTGGCGGGACTATTACAAATAAATACTAAAAAAGAATTATAGAGGATAAAAAAATTTATCTGCTTTTCTTTCTTAATGAACCTAAAAGAAAACCAAAAAATACTAACAAAAAAATCCTACTAAAGAAACTAAGAACCTATAATAATTCTCCCAGCTTGATGGAAGCTTCCATATTATGTCTTCTAAAACTCCTGGAAAAATAAATTTCAAAACAGCCCAAACAATTATTCCAAAAAGAGGTCCTGCTACTAGTGAGCTAAAAGATTTTTCCATAGCAACATAAAAAGGAAATGTAAGCAAAATAAAAACAA
>JAVZZP010000004.1:0-45738 GCA_038885615.1 Candidatus Pacearchaeota archaeon | reverse complement strand
AGAGTTTATAAAATCTCCTTTATCTAAGAAATATTTTGAATCCTCTAAGTATGCTTTTACCATCTCAATTATTTTTTTTCCTTCGGTTTTTTTTAAAATATTTCTTTCAGCGATTTCTAGAGCTTTTTTAGTTAGTTCAAGACTTTCTTTTATTTTTTCTTTTTTTATTTCACTTTCCATTTTATATTTTCTTTATCACAAAACTTAATTCTACAAATTCTGAGACAATAGCATTAATTATAAAGTCATCCCAGGAAACTCTATATACTCCTTCTTCTATTAAGGGTATTCTTGTTTTAGCTGATATTTGGAACAAAAGATTCATTATTTCTTGTTTTACCATTACTACATTTGTAATTTGTTCTTGCCCATTACGAATTATTTTTAATGGTTTTTCAGGACCATCACAAAAAATCATAGAAACAGAAGGGTCTCTTATGAATGGATTAAGTTTTCCATAATTAGGAGGATTAATCATAAGATTTATTGGAACTATCCGGATTCTTGATTTTTGTTGAATTTGTTCTGCAGGTCTTTTTATCTGGCTGGATGGGGGTGCTTTTGCTGATATCAATTCAGAAGAAACATTTTGATTTATTAAGCTCTCTTTGAATTCTGTTGGAGTGCTTTTTATTTTTTCCTTATTATCCTCCCGAATAGGTGTTTCTGTTCTGATAACAATTTGTTTTTTTGGAATTAATATGCTAACAGTCCTCTTTTTAAGGATAACTTCATTTGTTTTATAACCTTTTTTTATGATAATATCTTCTTTTATTTCTGGAATTATGGAAACATCAATTGAATATTTTTTATTTAACCTGAATTTTTCATAATGAACTTCTCTTATCAAGTTAAAAACAATGGCTTTAACTATAGGAGATTTATGTGCAATAGTCATGCTTCTGTCGGAAGAGGTCTAGCAGAAACTTTTTGTGGTTGTACTTGTTGAGTTTCTTTTTTTGTTAATTCTTGTTGTTTTCTTAAGGTGTCGTCTATTAAAAGAAGACCTTCTGCAATCGCTTTGTTTTGTTCTATTAAGAAGTTTATTCTTTTTTCAAGTTCTGCTCCACCCTCTATTTTTTCTTTTTCTAAATAGCTCTTTGCTGACAATTCAAGAACTTCAAGTAATTTTGAGATATTATCAGCCAGCATCTCAAACTTTACAGAAAGATTTGTCATTGCTTTTTGTAATCCTACAAAATTCTCTACTAAAAGTTCTTCGATTTTTTTAGAAGAAAGAGTTTTTTTTCGTTTAGTAACTCTTTTTTTGGTTTTCCTCATGAACTTTAAAGAATTTTCTAGTTTATAAATTTATTCTTTTACTAAGTCGACGATAAAAGAAAGATTTAAATACTTGTTATTATATTTTTAATTAATAAATAAAAGGAGGTAAAAATGGGTAAAGTAATTCTAAAGAACGCCGTTCAAAGAAAGCCAGGACATTTATATTATGTCGACGCAAAAGGAAATGTTTGCGAAGCAGTAATGGCTAGAGGCGGAAAAAAGAAAAAAAAGAAATAAATTTTTAAATTGTTTTTTTTCATATTTTTTTAATAGGCCTGTTCTTTAGGGGGGATGGGCCTATTCTAAAATTTTTTTATTTTTTGATAAAATTTTTATATTGTTCTTTTGATTGTTTTTCATGGGTAAAAACTATCTTATTGGCATAGAATCAACTGCGCACACTTTTGGAATTGGTATTATCGACGAGAGTTTTAATATTGTTTCCAATATGAAAGATGTTTTTACTACAAAAACTGGTGGAATAGTCCCTAGTGAGGCAGCCGAACATCATAAAAAAATTTCTTACGATTTATTTGATAGAGCATTAAAAGATTCCAAGGTAGAAAAAAAAGATATTATTGCAATTGCTTTTTCTGATTCTCCAGGATTAGCCCCTTGTCTTTCTGTTGGCACAAGGTTTGTCAAACAAATTGCTAGCGAACTAAAAATTCCTGTTATCGGAGTAAATCATTGCATTGCTCATCTAGAAATAGGTGAAATAAGTGGGGCTAAAGATCCTGTCTTGCTTTACGCTTCTGGAGCAAACACGCAAATTATAGCTTATGAAGGAAAAAAATACAGAATTTTTGGAGAAACACTTGATTTGGGAATAGGAAATTTTTTAGATTGCTTTGCAAGAGAAATCGGTATCGGTTTTCCAGGTGGTCCAAAAATAGAAGAGTTAGCAAAAGAAGGAAAGAAATACATCGAACTTCCTTATTCTATAAAAGGTATGGATGTTTCTTTTTCTGGAATACTAACAAAGTTGATCCAACTAAAAAACAAAGGGGAAAATCCAGAAGATTTGGCTTTTTCGATGCAAGAAACTGCTTTTGCTATGTTAGTTGAGGCAAGTGAAAGGGCTATAGCACATTTAGGAAAAAAAGAGCTTTTGCTTGGTGGCGGTGTTGCTTGTAATTCTCGCTTGCAAGAAATGTGCAGAATAATGTGTGAAGAGAGAGGTTGCAAGCTTTTCGTTCCAGAAAGGCAATTTCTCTTTGATAATGGTGCGATGATCGCCTATCTTGGTCTAAAAATGTTTAAAAAAGGAATTTTTTATAAACCAGAAGAAATTGAAAAAATTGATTTTAATCCTAAAAAAAGAACTGATATGGTTGAAGTTTTGTGGAAATAAGAAAACTTAAAAATCTTTATTAATTAAAAAAAATAAAGCCCCATCGTCTAGCGGTCAAGGATACAGGCCTTTGGAGCCTGTGGCCCAGGTTCGAATCCTGGTGGGGCTATAAAGGAAAGCTTTTTAAATGGTTTTTAAACTTATATATTAGATGGCAGAAGAAACAAAAAAACTATCTGTTCAAAATATTGTTGCCACAACTTCTCTTGAAACAGACATTTCTTTGTCAAAACTAGCAAAAACGCAACCAAATACAGAATACAATCCGGATACATTTCCCGGCTTAGTTTTAAGAATAAAAGAACCAAAATCAGCAGTTCTTGTTTTTTCTTCGGGAAAGCTTGTTTGCACCGGTGTTAAGTCGGTTGCTCAAGTAAAAGAGGTTGTAAACCAGGTGATAAAACAACTAAAAAAAATAGGTGTAAAAGTTACTATTGTCCCAAAAATAACTGTTCAGAACATTGTGGCTTCAGGAGAGCTTAACTTAGACCTTAATCTTAATCTTTTATCCTTGGAATTAGAAAATACAGAATATGAACCAGAGCAGTTTCCGGGTTTAGTTTATAAGTTAATTAATCCGCCTGCAACATTCCTTTTATTCAGTAATGGAAAACTTGTTTGTACAGGAACAAAAAACAAAGAGCAATTAGAAGATTCGATGAGGCAACTTAACGAGAATATTAAAAAGGCAATAAAGTCAATAAAAGAAAAAGATTTGTCAGAAGAAAGTATTTTCTAAGGAGTTTTATGTACAAATTGGATTTGGAAAATTTATCTAAAAAAATAATTAAACAAAAAGCAAAAAAAGTTTTAATTCAATTACCCGACGGATTGAAGAAAAAAGCTGAGGAAATTTCTTACTTTTTAGAAAAAAAAACAAAATCAAAAATTTTTATATGGCTTGGAAATTGCTTTGGCGGTTGCGATATTCCTTTTCAAATAAAATCTTTAGGCATAGACCTTATAGTTCAGTTTGGTCATGCAAGATATTTTAAAGAGAGAGAATGGTAAAAATAATTTTTGTTCCGTGCGAGTTTGAAGGAGAAGTTTTATTAGATGAAAAATCATTAAAAAAAATTCAGGAAAGAAAAGTAAAATCTTTTTTTGTTTTTTCAACAGTTCAGTTCAACACTAAAAAAATCGAAAAACAGCTTAATGAAAAAGGAATAAAAATTAAAAAAGTTAAAGCTAAAAGAACAATAGGGAACGGCCATATCTTAGGTTGCGATTGCTATGAAGATAGCTTTGAAGAAGGAATATTTAAAGAAGAAGGAGATATTTTCTATATTGGCGACGGATTTTTTCATCCAATAGCTTTGTTGTTGGCTCAAAAAAATAATTTTAGAAAGGAGATTTTTGTTTTTAATCCTCTAAAAAACGATTTTTTCATACTTGGAAAAAAAGAAATAGAGAACATCCTTAGGAGATTAAAAAGAAATATTTTATTTTATTTAAAGTCAGAAAAAATTGGGCTCATTATATCAACAAAATTTGGGCAGCAATATCTAGATTTATGTTTGACTCTTAAAAAAGAACTTGAAAAAAAATCAAAGAAAGTTTTTATTTTTGTTTGTGATTTTTTGGATTTAAAAGAACTAGAAAACTTTCCTTTTATAGAGTGCTGGGTTAACAGTGCTTGTCCAAGAATTGGATTTGATGACATTTTGCTAACAGAAAAACCCTTAATAAATATAAAAGATGCTTTAAATGCGGAAGAAATTCTTGATAGCTTAAACTATTCCAATGAATAATCTGTTATATTTTTGTAGATAGGACCTTTTTTAGTAAGATTAGACTCCTTTAAATGAAATTTCTCAACAAGAAAATCCTTTTTTGGTACTTCTATTTTTTCTATACTATTTAGGAAATATTCTTTATTTTTTATTGATTTAATACGGGCAATAGTTAAATGAGACATAAATCTCTTTTCTTTTTCAAATAATTCGGATAATTTTTCATCAATCTCTTTTTGGAGTTCGTCGCAATTTTCTATTTTTATCCAAACTATTCTTATAAAATTTTTATCAAAAACCCCGATTTCTCCAAGTTTGGCATTAAATTTCTTAAACTTGACTTCAGAAAGTTTTTCATTTACTTTTTTTAGAGTTTTCTCGTCTATTTCTCCTAAAAATTTAAGTGTTAAATGAAGATTTTTTTCTTCTGTTTTTTTTCCAGAGAATTCTGGCAATTTTTCTTGAATTTTCTTTACTATTTTTTTTATTTCTTCAGGAATTTCTAAGCATATAAATGTTCTCATAAAAAAGAAGAGTTTATTTGTTTAAAATAATTATTTAACTACTATCTTGTGGTAAAAATAGAAAGCTTTAAAAAATAATCTTATCTAGATGATTTATGGGGCTAATGAATAAAAGATTAGAGGACATAACAATCAGAGACTTTTTAGGTCCTAGCAGGATAAGCTCTTGGATTCCTAGAAAAGCCGAGGTAAAAAGAATTTGTGAATATGCTCGTTGTTTAGATAAGCCGAGAATAATAGATGTTGGCTGCGGAAAACTTTTAGCTTCTCATCTTTTTGCATTAGAAGGACTTGACGTTAGGGCAATTGATTTGAATTTAAATCCTAACCAAAAATGGGTTTTTTCTCCTCTCCAAAATTTAAGAGCTTACAGGGGAGATGCTTTTTCAAGTAAATGGTATAAAGGGAGAAATGTTGTTTTTAATAGTTGGATGCCCCTAGGACAAAATTGGAGTTATGTTTTTTATGAAAATCCTTCGATAGATATGATTTTTTATGTTAAGTCAAAAGCAACAGGCGTTCAGCCAAATATGCCTCTTAATCCAAACAATGTTGATAGTTATTCTGTTCCTCAAGGATTTTTAGAGATTGATAGATGGAAGTGTTTTGGCCACGATGATTTCGAATCAGATTATTCCCCAAGAATAGAAAGTTGTGTTGGCGAAGCCCTTGTTCATGTTAGAGAAGAAACTTTTGAAAGATTAAAAGAAAGATTTAAGCTCGTGAGAGAGAAAGATTTTCAGTTATTTGGAGAATACCCTTGGGAAAAAAGCTTACCGAAGAATTTTTAATAAAAAATCCCGCCACCCAGAATCGAACTGGGGTACCGCGGGTTCTGTTGAACAGCAATTTCAATGAAACTGCCCTTATCGCGCTTCACTCTTTTCCCGAGGGAAAGTCTGCGCTAGTTATCTACAGCCGCGTGCTCTACCATTGAGCTATGGCGGGTATTTTTATAAATCAAAGAATATTTTTAAAGGTTTTTACTTCAATTTTATCAACACAATCGTAAATCCGATAATTCTATAATCAAAATTCTCGCCGAGTTTGTTTTTTATTTTTTCTGCAATTTTTTTCAATTCCTCTCTATCTCTGCAACAAGATCTTAAAACAGAAATTTTTATTCTTTTTGTATCAACGAAAGATTTTTTTATTTGTTCAACAAAATTTTCACTAACTCCATTCTTACCGAGCTGAAATTTTTTTATCTGTTCCATGGTTTTTTGTAGAGAATGAGGTATATAAAGATTGATGTTTAAGATTAGATTAGGTAGTTTGTTTTATAGATCTTGTACTAAGCTAAAACTTGTAGTGCCCTAGTTGGTAAATTGCTGTTATACGCTTCCGATAGGAATGAAGTTTAGTTCAACGTCCCAAAGGGAAACCGAAGAGTTAAATTTTAGTGGCAGTCGTTCAATCAAACGAACAAAGTGAGCCATCAAGAATAAGTATCAAGGGACAATTTTAGTCCGTTCGTCTTTCGTTAGGAGGGGGCGATGTTAAGATTCAATCATTACATTACACATTTTAAACAAGATTCCAAATGACAAACCTGCAAAAACAATAGGCAGTAGGATATTACCTATAAAAAAGAGATTTGGAAGATTATTTTTAAGATAGTTAGACAGAAAGAAAACCAAAATTGTAGAACCAATTAGGAATAATACAAAAATAAATATTCGTGAATCGTTGCTGAATGCACTATAATCCCCATAAACTCTTTTTTTGTTGAACGGGTAAAACCATTTTACCCCCCATTTGCTTATTGAATCTTGAAGTAAGTGTAAGTTACTTGCAATAAAAAATGATAGTGTTGGAACAATCAATAAATTAGTTGATGTTGTTTTAAAATAAAGATTTCCAAGAAATAATAAAATAAAAAAGAAGATACTTGCTATAAAAATTCCTAACAAAGTATGGGAAATTCCTCGATGTTCATCTTGAACAGAATCCTCTTTTATCCATTTTTTATTCATTAATAAAACTGCATAATAAGAAGGATAATACAGAAGGTATCTGAATATATTTCCTAAAATTATCAAGAGCGATGAATAAAAGAATAAGAAAGTATTATACATATTTTGAGCATCTTTTTTTGATTTATACTCTTTGTAAGAGCTTTGCCACCCTATTTTATGGTTATCTTGTTTCATCTTGAATATTCGAGATTCTTTACAATCAGTATCTGGAAATATTGCCCCACAAAACAAACCTAAAAATATCAAAAAAACAACAGCTGATGAAAAATTCAGAATATTAAACATTGGAATAAATATAATTCCAATTAAAATTATTTGGAAAATGTGTGAATCTATTCTCATACGAGGTAAGGTGTTATTTGTATTTATAATTTTTTCGTTTCGTCGCCCCCTCCCCCCGTTCGTCGTTTTTTTTTTCTCGTTAAAATTGTCTCTCTTCTATTAGTGCCACTAAAATTTAATTGCGTATAACAACTATTACTTTTACTTTTCAACACTCCCAAAAAACCTCTCAATATCTTCTTTCTTAACTTTTATTTCTTTAAATTTTCTTACTCCGAAAGTTCCTGTTTTCATATCTTTCTCTTTATAAATGTCTTTTCCTAAAAAATAATGCACAACGACATCTTTTTTGTTTTTTTTCCAATCCTTGCTGTAAGCTGCGCAAAAAATTGCGGCCCCTTTTATGTCTTTTTTTGAAACTTTTTTTGAATCTTCTTTTATATTAACGAAGGGGCTTCCTGGCTCTTTTGTATGCAAAACAATTTCATTCGGCAAAACCTGGGCAATTAACTCCTCATTGTTTTCGGCATTCTTTCCACCTAAAACTTTTTTTCCCGATGATGTTAAAAACTCTCTAAACTTAACCATTTGTTTTTTCTCCTTCTAATTCTTTTCTTAAAGCATCTAAACTTTGGAGCTTTATTCCTTCACTTCGTTTAGGTTTTTCAATAGGTTCCAACGCTTCTGGCATAAAATTTTTAGCAAAAGTTTGTATAATAAAACCGAGCGCTTGATTTTTATTTTTCATTCCGTATTTTGCTTTTGTCATATTTACAATTCTGTTTTCTCTTTCTGAAAGTTTAATTATGTTTTGAACCATATTTTTATAACATTTTATAATAATTTATTATAATTTTATTAAAGAATAGTAATCTTTTTAAATCTTCCTTTTTTTCTTTTATCGTGCCTTTCGGCATAACTTTTAACTAAATTAGGAGAAAAAATGGCAAAACAAAAACCAATTTTAAATGTAGTGTTCGTTGGTCACGTTGATGCAGGCAAATCAACAACAATTGGCCAACTTTTTTATCAATCAGGAATTCTTTCTGAGGCAGAATTAGCAAAACTTAAAGAAGAAGCTGCCAAACACGGAAAACAAGGGTTTGAGTTTGCTTATTTTATGGACACTATCAAAGAGGAAAGAGAGAGAGGAGTTACAATAGATCTTAATTACAAAAAGATTTTAACTCAAAACTATGAAGTTACAATAATCGATGCTCCAGGACACAGAGATTTTGTTAAGAACATGATTACTGGAACATCTCAAGCAGATGCTGCTTTCTTAGTGGTTTCTGCTCCTCATGGTGTTCAAGAGCAAACAAAAGAACATCTTTGGTTAATGAGAACAATGGGTGTTAAGCATATTGCAGTGATTATCAACAAGATTGATATGGTAAACTATGATGAAGCAAAATATAATGAAGTCAAAAAAGATGTTGGTGAAATGTTAAAGAAAGTTGGAATAAATCCAGATACAACTGTTTTCATTGCAGCTTCTGGATTAAAAGGCGATAACATTGCAAAAAGATCAGATAAAATGCCTTGGTATAAGGGTCCAACTGTTCTAGAACAAATAGACAAATTCCCTGCACCAGAAAAACCAACAAATCTCCCACTTAGAATGCCTATACAAGATGTATATGAAATTACAGGTATAGGAACAGTTCCTGTTGGAAAGATTGTTTCAGGTATAATGAAACCTGGGCAAAAAGTTATAATATTGCCTGGAAGAACAGGAAAAGGTGTTGAAGGCGAAGTCAAAACAATAGAAGCGCATCATGAACAACTTCCACAAGGAGAAGCAGGAGATAATGTTGGTGTAAACATTAGAGGTATTGGTAAAAAAGACATTGCAAGAGGAGACGTTATTTGCGATGCAGCAAATCCTGCAAAAATAGTTGAAGAATTTACAGCTACAATAACTGTAATAAATCACCCAACTGTTATTGCAAAAGGTTACACACCTGTTTTCCACGTGCATACTGCGCAAGTTCCATGCCAATTTGTTGAGCTTGTGTCAAAGATTGATCCACGAACAGGACAACCAATACAGCAAAATCCTGATTTCTTGAAGAACGGAGATGTAGCTGTAGTTAAGCTAAAACCAGTAGGAAATCTTGTTTTAGAAACAGCAGATGTAAATCCTTACATGGCAAGATTCGCAATTAGAGATGCTGGTGCTACAGTTGCAGCAGGAATTTGCAAGTCAATTGTAGAAAAGAAAAAATAATTTTTTAGCCGTTTTTTATTTTTTCGGCTTTTTTCTTTTTTTAATCAAATGGATTCTAAGAGTTCAATCACGCTTTTTTCAAATTTTTCTGTTCCGCAGACATATATTTTGTAAATATCAATTTTGTTTTTTATTGTGTTAGTTATTATTTCTTTTGTTAAATATCCATAATAAAATCCTTCTTTTTTTTCTCTTGTCAGAATGAATATTGTCTTTAAAAAATCAAAACTTTTAAGTTCTTTAAAAAAAATTATATCTTCGAAGGTTTTATTTGAGTAAAAAAGAATGGCCTCTTTTTTTAATTTTTCATTTTTGATAAATCTAAAATGGCTTATAAAGGGCGTTATTCCGCTTCCAGCAGCAAAATATAGTAGTTTATTCTTATCCTGATTAAATTTCAATTTTTCTCCGAATGGTCCATTAATCTCTAAAAAATCTCCTTCTTTCAGTTCAAAAATCTTCTCTGTATTCTCACTAACATTTTTTATAGTTAAAGAAATAAAATTATCCTGGGGAATTGATGATAGAGTAAATGGCTTTATTTCATCTTTTTTTGGAATTTTCAATTCTACGTGTTGTCCTGGAATAAAAGAAAAATTTTCTGGTTTTTCTAGAAAAAATGTTTTTGTGTTATAATTCTCTTCTTTTATATTGTTTATTTTTAATTTTATCATTATAAGAAACGCTCCCTCCGGGATTCGAACCCGGGTTACAGCCGTGAAAGGGCTGTGTCCTTGGCCTCTAGACTAAGGGAGCACAAATTATTCGGTTTAACTAAACTTTTAAACTTTTTGTTTAAGAGACATTTTTGTACAAAATAAGAAAGACTTAAAAGGAAAGAATTCTTTATTCTTTTATGTATTCAAAAAAAGAAAAAGCTAGAGAAGTTATTATGCAGGAGCTAATAAAAAGAGGATATTCCTTAGAGAAAGGAAAAAAAGTATGGAATGTTTCTGATTCAAGGCTATGGTATTTAACAGAAGATCAGGCGAAGGAATTTATAAAATTAGAGAAAATAGACGAGAAACAAAGAATGTTTGTTAATGAAGAGATTAAACTATTAAGAAAATATTCAAAAAATATTTCTAACACTTTGGCAGAAAAAAATATTAATGTTGTTGATTTGGGCTGTGGTGATGGCAAGAAGGCCTTTTCTTTGATTAAAATAATAAGCAAAAAACATAAAATAAGATATTTTCCAATTGACATAAACGCATTTATGCTTTTGGAAGCTTATAAGAGCCTTTCAAAAATTAAAGGTGTAACTGTTGTTAGAGATGACAATAATCTTATTGATTTCTTGGATATTTCAAAAATTGAGAGATTCATAAGAAACAAAGAATTTAGAAAAAATCTTTTACTTCTTCTTGGCGGAAATCTTGAAAATTCCGATATACATGAGATTTTACACGAAATAAGAAGAGGTATGAAGGACGAGGATGTTCTTTTGATAGGAAACAAGTTATCTCATCCGAGTCGTAAAAAAATGGTTGAGTATTACGCAAACAACAAGTTAATTGCTAGTCTTTTAGTTAAACCTTTAGAAATATTGGGAATAAACAAAAAAGATACTTTTTACTTTGCAAGATTTAAACAAGACAGAGTAGAAATGCTCTTTGAAATTAAAAAAGACTACGAGATTGGAAAAATAAAGTTTTCTAATGGAGATTCTGTTATTATTGCTGTTTCTTATAAATACACAGAGCAAAAACTATATGAGGTTTTGACTACTTATTTTAGCGAGGTTGAACTTTTTGTTTCAGACAAAAAGAATTTTGCCTTAGCTTTATGCAAAAAATAATAATCTTCTTTTTTATTTTATTCTCATAAATATATGTTAAAGAATGAGCCCGCCAGGATTTGAACCTGGGACCCCCGCCTCTCTTAGAAACCTAAGAGATTCCTTTTCAATGAAAAGTTTCTTATAAGAGCGGTGCTCTACCGGGCTAAGCTACGGGCTCTTTTCTTTTAGATTAAAGCTAGAAGGTTTTTTAAATTTAATTAATTTGGTGCTACAACTTCACTTGGTCCAACTAAAGAATCTAGGGGAATAAAAGAAAAAACTCTTTTATTTTCAAAACTATCCTCAATAGAAGCCCATATTCCACCATTATCTCTTGAATGAAACTCCATTCTCAAGACGCGGTTTCTAGAAGAATCTTTAAAAAGATAAAAATTATTTACGACAATGTCCTCTTCTCTTGTTCCAACCCTTACTATTCTTTCTTCAGCTTTGAATCCTTTTTTTCTGGGATTCTTGTAATAACTTACTATAGCGTAAATATAGTCTCCCGGGTTCATTAATGATTTAATAATTTGAGGTTTAAAAAAATTAATTTAAAATATTTGTATTATTCTAGTAGTAACAAAATAAAAGATTTATAAATAAAAGAAGATTCTTTTAGTTATGGAAAATAAAACAAATATTTTAAGATGGTTGTCAAGAGAATTTCCTGGCAGAGTTATAGAAAGAGTAGGGCAAGGTCAAACAATAGAAAGGGTTTAGGTCTAAGTTATTTAATAGATAACACAGAAGTAGACAGAAATCTAGGAAATTTTGAAGAAGGGGCTATTCCTTATGGGCAAATCTAAAGAAAATTTGTTGGAAATTCTGTAGACATTTTTAGGCAATTTGATATTAGTAGAAGCCCAAAACCCTGCAAGAGTCTATTCAAATGGGAAAATTTATCATACACTGCGCCCGTTGTTGATATAAGCAAAGAAGGGGTTTTTCAAGTTTTGCCGGAATGGAAGATGGGAAGAACGTATTCTATTGATTAACCTCTAATAACTAGATAATAAATGTAAATAATATACATCAAAACAAAAATAATTGCCTGCCATCTTTCTAACTCGTGTTTTTTTCCAATAAACATGAATATAAATAACAAGAAGGTTACGCTTAACAAGATTAAAAGGTCAATTATTGCAAAAGAAGGTATTTTTATTGGAATGATTAAAGAGCTTATACCTAATATCCAAAATATATTAAAAATATTGTTTCCGAGGGCATTTCCAACAGCCAAATCAGCATCTTTTTTTATAGCGGCAATAATTGAAGTAAATAATTCTGGTAGGGAGGTTTCGACAGCAATTATTGTAAGGGATATAAAATATTCACTTATTCCAAATAATTTTGCTAAGGCGACTGTACCTTCTACTGCGAATTTTCCGCCAAAATAAAGAGAGATTAGTCCTACAACAATATAAACAAAAATCTTTTGAAAAGAGAGATTCTTAATATTCATGATTTCGTCTTTTGATTTTTCTTTATTTTTTTTTCATTAGTTCAGATATATAAACTATAAAAATACAAAAAAATAAAAGCAATTATTCCTTGAAATCTAAAAAGAGAGTCTAAACTAATTTTATCAAGAACTCTAGTGTTAGCAAAAACAAAAAGAAAAAAAGCTGCTAAAAGAGAGAAAGGAATCTCTTTCCAAATAGTAGAACGATGAAATTTTAAGCTTGTAATTGTAGGAGTTACTCCTAAGATTAGGAGTATGTTTGCAATATTGCTACCTACTATATTCCAAAATGCTATCTTACCATTATCTTTAATTGCGGCGATTAAATTAACAACTAATTCAGGCATTGATGTTTCAAAAGCAACAATTGTAAGACCAATAACTAGTGATGAAAATCTGAATTTTTTAGCAAGTGAAGAAGAACCTTCTACGAGATAATCCGCTCATTTGATTAATAAAAAAATTCCAAGAAAAATTAAGAAAAATTCTATCATCCTTATTATTAACAAAGACAATTTAAAAATCTTTTAATTCTATACAAAAACTTATAAATTTGTTTTGATTAGAAGAAAAATGTTAATAGGACTTGTAGGAAAACCTTCTTGTGGGAAATCAACTTTTTTTAAGGCAGCGACGCTTATGGATGTTTTAATTGCTCCCTATCCTTTTGCGACGATAAAGCCAAACAACGGAATTGCTTATGTTAGAGTAAAATGTATTTGTAATGAGCTTGGAGTTAAATGCACTCCAAGAACAGGAAGTTGTGACGGAGAAACTCGTTTTGTACCTGTAGAACTGATGGATGTAGCAGGATTAATCGAAGGAGCTTCTGAAGGAAAAGGTCTTGGGAATCAATTTTTAAATGATTTATCTTTGGCAGATGCTTTAATCCAAATAGTTGATGTTTCTGGAACAACTGACGACGAAGGAAGAGAAGGCCAAGGTAATCCGATAAAAGATGTTAGAATGTTAGAAAAAGAGTTGGATTTATGGTTTTTTGGCATTCTTAACAAAGCTTGGAATGTTTTTGCTAGAAAAATACAAACAGAAAAATCTGATTTTGTTAAGGCAGTAGCAAAGCAGTTTTCTGGAATTAATGTCAAGGAAGAAAATGTTGAAAGAGCTATGAAAAAGCTAAAATTTGACATTGAAAATCCGGAAAAATGGTCTTCTGAACAACTTAAAGAATTTGCTCACGAACTAAGAGTAATGACAAAGCCTATGTTAATAGCAGCAAACAAAATTGACAAGCCTGGAGCAGAGGAATGGTTTTATAAGCTAAAAAAAGAATTTCCTAGTTACACAATTATTCCTTGCTCAGCAGATGCTGAGCTTTCTTTAAGACAAGCAGTAAAAGCAGGGCTTATAAAGTATAAACCGGGGGACAAGAATTTTGAAGTTGTTGGGGATTTAAACGAAAGGCAAAAACAAGCCCTAGAGTTTATTAGAAAAAATGTTCTAGAAAAATACAACGGAACAGGAGTTCAAGAAATTTTGGATTTTGTTGTTTTTTCTTTGCTGAATTATATTGCTGTTTTTCCTGCAGGTGTTCATAAACTAGCTGACTCTCAAGGAAGAATTTTGCCAGATTGCTTTTTAGTTCCCCAAGGTACAACTGCCTTGGATTTTGCTTACAAGATTCATACAGATTTAGGGAAGAATTTTATTAAAGCAATTGATGCGAGAACAAAACAAGCCGTTGGCAAAGAACATATATTAAAACACCGCGACGGAATCGAGATTGTTTCTTCTAAATAATCAGCTAGCTTGTAAATGTTCAACTAAATCTTTGTAACAATTTCTTCTTTTTTCGTGAGGAAAAAAATCGCCAATACAACTAAGAGGTCTTCTAGAAAGATACATTTCTTCTAATGTTTCAGAGGCACTTAAATAAAAGTAAGGATTAGCCTTTGATAAGTCTTCAATAGTTCTAGGTAATCCGTTTTCTTCCAAAACTCTTATAATTGTCTGCGGTTTAAATCTAAAAACTTTTGATAATCCGTAAACAAGAGCAGCATAAGAAAAATCCAATATTCCAAAATCTTCTATTATTTTTCTTATTCTTTCCCGAGCCTTTTCATCAATTTCTAGTTTATTCATTCTTTTGTTAATAAATTAATCTTTAAAAAGATTATTACACTTAATAATATCAACTCTTTTCTAATACGCTGAGAATTCTTTCTGAGACCTCTTCTATTGATCCTAGCCCGTCTATCTCACTAACTTTCCCTTTATAAAATTCCAGAATAGGATTAGTTTCTTTATGATAAATTTCCAATCTTCTTTTGACAAATTCTTCTTTATCATCTTCGCGTTGAATTAGAGGAACATTGCAGAAATCACAAAATCCTTCCTTTTTTGGTTTTGGTTCTGTGTAAATATTAAAGTTAAACTTGCATTTAGGGCAAACTCTTCTTCCAGAGATTCTTTTTATTGACTCTTCGTCGGGAATATTTATCTTGATAATTTTTTCTATTTCACATATATTCTTTAAAAGTTTTGCTTGTTCTAAATTCCGTGGAAAACCATCTAAAATAAATCCTTTTTTGCAGTCTTCCTTAGAAATTCTTTCTTTTAGGATTTTTATCGTCAATTCAGCTGGAACAAGCTCTCCTTTATTAATTATTTGATCTACTTTTTCTTTTAATTCGCCCGTTAAACCTCTAAGTAAATCTCCCATAGAAATATGAGGCAATTTTAGCTTTTCAGAAAGAATTTTTGCCTGAGTTCCTTTTCCACAACCTTGCGGACCAAGAAGAATAAATATCATAATTTTATTTGAAAAGTTGCTTTTTTAAATTTATCTTAATAAGAAAGTATAAAAATTAAGAGTATTATTACATAATATGAAAATTTTTGTTAAAGTAAAACCAAACTCAAAAGAACAAAAAATAATCCAATTAGGGGGTAGTGATTTTTTAGTCTTTTTAAGGTCAGAAGCAGAAAAAAACAAGGCAAATATCGAACTTGTAAAATTGTTATCTTCATATTTTAATGTTTCTGAAAAAAGAATAAAAATAAAAAATGGTTTAACATCAAAAAATAAAATAATAGAGGTAAAAGATGAAATATGAAAAAGCAAACGACTTAAAAGAACTTGCAGAAAAAATAGTTAAAAAAATGAATTGGAACCATATTGACCTAAACAATGTTGGTTTTTTGAGGAGTTTTGGTTCTTCAACTAAAAGAACAATAGCAAGATGTCATGGCCTTGGAAAAGCAATGCAAATTGCTATGGAAAGAAAAAGTTTTTATGTGATAGAGGTAATTTCTGAGAGATTTGATAAATTAAATGAAGAAGATAAAGAAAAAGTTTTAATTCACGAACTTATGCATATTCCAAAATCTTTCGGTGGCGGATTTATACACCATAATAAAGTAAATGAAAAATCTGTTGAAGAAAATCACAAAAAATTTAAGTATAAGGGGTATTTAGATAACTTCTCATGAGGGCAATAAGTCTTTTTATTCTTCTCTTTTTTGTTTTGTTCTTGGGTTATTTTTCTTTTTACTTGTATAAGAATTATCTCCCAATAGAAGAAAAATCTTTTTTCATAATATCTGAAAAAAAAGAGATAGAAGTTAATGCTTCATCTTATCTAAAACAATTTGTTCAAAATATGAGATTTTCTAAAAACAATCTTTCTTATTATTTTTATGAAGATTGTTTGGAAGATAATATGAATAGAATGAAAAACTCCTTTGATATCATTCAAAACGAAACAGAAATTATATCTTTTTATGAAATAAAAGATAATTCTGCTGATATTTTAGTTTTTTGTTCTGATAAATTAATTGAAAAAGAGAGCGAAGAGAATAAAAGAACCTTTATAGCAGGAGAGGGCGGGCCATCAAAATTTCTTAATTTAACGCCTTATCCTTTAATTTTGCAAGGAGAAATAAAGCTTTATTCAAAAGAAAAAATTGAAGATTGCAATTATCCTATTGTTGAACTCCATGAGCTTCTTCACGTATTTGGTTACGAGCATTTTAAAGAAGAGAAATCGGTTCTTTACCCTTATTTGAAGTGCAATCAGCGACTAGATAAAGAAATAATAAGTGATTTAAAGAATATTTATTCAGTAAGTCCAAAGGCAGAACTTTTTTTTGTTAATTCTTCTGCTATTAAAAAAGGAGCATATTTAGATTTCTCTGTAGAAGTAAAAAATACTGGCATTATAGAAGCAAAAAATGTTTCTTTATTTATAAATGATGAGAAAGACGAAATAAAAGTTTATTCTCTTGGGGATATTTCTTCAGGATATACAAAGAGCTTAGAAGTTCAAAATCTCTTCTTGAAAAACCCTAAAACAAAATCAATCTCTTTTAGAATATTCTCTTTTACTAAAGAATACTCTTATGAGAACAATATAGTTAAAATGTCTATTGAGCAACAAACTTAAAAAGCAATTAAGATTTATCTTTTTAAGCCCGCATCGCATAGTGGTATTGCAGTGGATTGCTAATCCACGCCCTTCGGGGCTCCTGGGTTCGATTCCCAGTGCGGGCGTTTTTTAATTAGTTTTTTAAAGACCTTTTTTCTCTTATCTTTATGAAAGAAGTTATATCTGCAATTTTAAAAAAACATATTAGGGATTTTTCAAGAGAAGAAATTGAAAAAATAATTGAAATTCCTCCCTCGGAAGAGCTTGGAGATTATGCTTTTCCTTGTTTTTCTTTAGCAAAAATAGAAAAAAAGAGCCCTCTTTTAATAGCACAGGAGCTTTATGAAAAATTAAGAAAAGAGCTGCCAGAAGAAATTCAAAGAGTTGAATTAAAATCTGCTTATGTTAATTTTTTTCTGAATATAAACTTCATTGCAAATAAAGTTTTTAAAGGAAAAAATAAAAAATATAAACAAAATAAAACCCTTGTTATTGATTTTTCTTCACCAAATATTGCTAAACCCTTCGGAATAGGGCATTTGAGAAGCACAATAATCGGAAATGCGCTTGGAAATATTTTTGAATATTCTGGTTGGAGAGTAGTTCGCATCAATTATTTAGGGGACTGGGGTACTCAGTTTGGAAAACTGATTTTTGGCTATAAAAAGTGGGGCGACAAAGAAAAACTCAAAAAAGACCCAATAAAACATCTTTTAGAGATTTATGTTAAAGCAAATAACGAAGAATACGAGGAAGAAGGGAGAAAGGAGTTCAAAAAATTAGAAGAGGGAGACAAAGAGAATTTAAAGCTATGGAAAGAGTTTAAGGAATTAAGCTTAAAAAAGTTTTATGAAATTTATGATTTTTTTGATTTAAAATTTGATGAAATTTCTGGAGAGTCTTTTTACAATGAAAAAGCTAGAAAATTTATAAAAATTCTAGAAGAAAAAGGATTAATCAAAGAAAGCGAAGGCGCAAAAATAGTTGATTTAGAGAAATTTGGTCTTGGGATTGCTATAATAGAAAAAAAAGATGGGGCTTTGCCTTATATTACAAGGGATTTGGCTGCTGCTTTGGACAGATTTCAAAAATACAACTTTGATAAGATGATTTACGAGGTTGGCCAAGAACAGAAATTACACTTCAAACAATTATTTAAAATTTTAGAAATTTGTGGCTTTGATTTTTGCAAAAGCTGCTTTCATGTCTCCCATGGCCTCTATTTAGATAGCACAGGAAAAAAATTCTCTACAAGAGAAGGAAAAACTATTTTTATGGAAGATATCATAGAAAAGACAAAAAATTTGGCAAAAGAAAGAATAATTCAAAGAGATCCATCAATAAATAAAGAAGAGGTTGAAAAAAGGGCTTCTTTAATAGCAAGAGCAGCAATAATTTATGGAGACCTTAAAAATTATCGAGAAATAGACGCTGTTTTTGATATAGAAAAATTTTTGGAGTTTGAAGGGAACACCGGACCATATTTGCTTTATTCATATGCCAGGGCATCAAGTATTATAAGGAAATTCAGGGGAGAAAAAAAGTTTAAGATTATAGACATAAACAAAGAAGAAGAAAAATTGCTGAAGAAAATTTATTCTTTTGATAGCGTAGTTGAATCTTCTTTAAAAAATCTTTCTCCAAACTTAATAGCAAACTATTCTTTTGAACTTTGCCAATCTTTTAATGAATTTTATCATGCACATCAAATTATAGGAAGCAAGGAGGAATCTTACAGAATAGCGCTTGTCGATGCTTTTAGAAAAACATTAAAAATCTCTTTGAATCTTTTAGGCATTAAAGAAATTGAAGAAATGTAAAACTTTAAAAAGCATTTTTTATAAAGAAAATCATGGAGAAGTCATTGAAACCTGAATGGTTAAAGATAGATGAGAATGAACTTAGAAAAATAATTAAAGATTTAGCAGACAAATATCCGCCTTCAGTAATAGGAAAAATTTTGAGAGATCAGCACGGAGTTCCAAGCACTAAAGCAGTTTTTGGGAAGCCGCTTTCTTTTTACTTAAAGGAAATAAATCTCTGGGAGAACGAAGATTTACAAAATGCAGAAAAGAAATTAGATAATCTCCAGCAGCATCTAAAAAAGCACATACAAGATAAAAAAGCAAAGCATAAGCTACAAAAGGCAACAGCAAGAGTAAATATCCTAAGAAATTATTACAAAAAAAAGAAATCTTCTTAAATTTTCTATTTTAAATTTTATTACTGCAAAAAAGCAATAAAGATTTATAAACATCTAATAATATTTTTTTCTGTTTTTGAAAATGAGGTCGCTAATAAAAAACTTCGTCGGAGAATTTCTAAACGAAATAAAAAATAAAAATGTAAGAATAATAAGTCATTACGATACTGATGGAATAAGCTCTGCTGCAATATTGATAAAAACTTTAAAAAGATTAGATAAAAAATTTTCTGTTCGCATAATTAAAGGAATAGATGAGAATATTATCAAGGAAGAATTAGAAAATCACAAAAAAGAGGTTTTGCTTTTCAGTGATCTTGGCTCTTCGAATCTGGATTATTTTTCAAGAATAGAATCAAAAATATTCATTATAGATCATCACGAAATTGACGCAAATAAATTAAACAAAAATGTTGTTATTATAAATCCTCATTTAAAAAACTCGGAGAATTTGTGTTCTTCTGCTTTATGTTATCTTTTTTCAAAGGAAATATCAAACAAAAACAGAGATTTGTCTAAAATAGCTCTTTTAGGAGTTATTGGGGATAGACACGAGCAAAACTTGTCAAAAGAGTATTATGAAATAATAAAAGATTGTGATGAAATAGAAACAAAAAAAAGTTTATTGATTTTTTCTGCTACAAGACCTCTAAGAAGAGCTTTAGAATATTCAACATCTTTTTTTATACCTGGAATAACCGGTTCTTCAGAAGGAGTTAATCAACTTTTAAAAGATATTGGAATATCTCCTGAGAAAAGTTTGTATGAACTAAACGAAATAGAAACTTCAAAGCTTATTACTAGAATTATGTTAAGTAGAGGCAAAAACTTCAAGGAAGAAGAAATTCTAGGAAATATTTTCATTACAAAATTTTTTAATAGAAAAGAAGACCTTAGGGAAATAAGTGTTTTAGTAAATGCTTGTTCAAGGTTAGGGCATTCTGATATAGCTTTGTCTTTTTGTTTAGAATTGAATGGTTTTTACGAAAGAGCACAAGAAATATACATAAAATATAGAAAAGAGCTAATAGATAGCTTAAAAGCAGTGGAGGAAATAGAAAGAATTATAGGTAACGGGTTTATTATTCTAAATGGAAGAGAAAGAATAAAGGATGCTCTAATTGGAACCGTTTGTTCAATACTCTCTTCTTCCAATATTTATGACAATGGAACAATTTTGGTTGGCATGGCTTATAATCAAGACAAAATAAAGGTTTCTGCAAGAATTGTTGGAAGGAGCGATAAAAACCTTAAGCAGATATTGGAAAAAGCTTCTATTAATTTGAAAGCAGAGGTTGGTGGCCATAAGGAAGCTGCAGGCTGTTTAATAAAAAAAGAAGATGAAAAATTATTTATTGAAGAAATAAAGAAAAACCTAGAGATAGAAGTTATAAAAGTATAATTTTTGTTTTAAAATTAGGTTTATAAAGGACTTTTTTTTTATATTTTTATGAAAGAAATTTTTAAAGAGGTCTTAAAAGAAATCTCTTTATCTGAAAAAGAGGAAAAAGACATCTTAAAAAAAACCGAGGAATTCATTAAAATTTTATCGAAGTATATCAAAAAAAAGATAATTGTTGGTGGAAGTTTATCCAAGGGGACCTTGATAAAAAAAGATAAGCAAGATGTTGATATATTTGTAATTTTTGATGATGAGGATGAAACAAAAAATTTAGAGTTTTATGTAAAAAAAATAGGCATAAAATATGAGGCTCTTCATGGTTCTAGGGATTATTTGAGAGTAAGAGAAGGCAATATTTTTTTTGAAATAGTTCCCTTAGTAAAAATAAGAAAAAAGGAAGAGGTAAAAAATGTAACTGATTTTTCTCCGCTTCATGTCACCTATATAAAAAATAAGATAAAGAATAATTCCAAACTGAAAGAAGAGATAAAATTGGCAAAGGCTTTTTGTCAAGCAAATGAAATTTATGGAGCAGAGAGCTACATAAGAGGTTTTTCTGGTTATGCAATAGAAGTTTTAATTTGCTATTATGGAACTTTCTTAAAATTTTTGAAAAAAATTCAAAAAGACAGATTTATAGACGTAGAAAGGTATTACAAAAATGAAAAAGAAGCGAGAAGAGAGATAAATGAGCAAAAAATTTCTTCTCCTTTAATTTTAATTGATCCTGTTTATAAATATAGGAACCTTTGCGCAGGACTTTCAGAGGAGAGTTTTTCTGTTTTAAAGGATAAGGCAAAAGAATTCTTAAAAAAACCTTCTTTGGAATTTTTTAGAAGAAAAACTTTCGATGAAAAAGAATTTTTTAATAAAGCGAAAAAAAGCAAAGCAGTTATTTTGATTTTGGATTTGTATTCTTTAAAAGAAAAAGAAGATGTTGCTGCAACAAAAATGAAAAAATTCTTTGATTTTTTAAAAGAAGAATTTGAAAAAAAACAACAAAAAATCCTTGATTCTAAGTTTGTTTATTCTGGTGGAAAAAGCTCAAAGGCGTTTTTTTCAATTTTAATAAAAGAAAAAATAAAAATTTTTGGTCCAAAAAGAGAGATGATTGATTCACTTAAAAGATTTAGGCTCAAGAGAAAAAAGGTTTATTTTGAGAAAGGACTTTCTTTTTCTTATGAAAAATTTAATTTAGGGGAATTTTTAGGAAAACAAAAAATTATTGCTAAGAGCATGGGTGTTTTGATTAAAAAATTCAAATCTACTAAGCTATAGAAGAAACTCCAAATTTTAGCAGAACATTCTCTTGGTTTTTATAGTACTCTGTAATAATCTTTTTTAATTCTTCTAAAGAGATATTTTTTTGATTTATTGAGAGGTTGTTTAGAAGTATTGTTCTTTTTTTGAATTCTTCTAGCAATTTTTGATAGGATATTCCTTTTCTTTTTTCTATTTTTTTAAAAGTGTAAAAATCCTCCTTGTAGTAGAACTTGTCTTTTGACGGGTCCCATATAAGAGGAGTGTTGGTAACTGAAGTTCCGTCTGGATTTACGTTTATTATTTCAACAACTTCTTTTAGTTTTCTTGTTTCGGTTTGTCCTATTTTTGCATGAGTCATTATTGCTACAACATCTAACTCATTTACAAGAGAAGGGCTTAATTCTATTGGCGGAGTTTCTAATCTTCTTATTACCGCATCAACAGAATCTGCGTGTATTGTTGCTAAAGAAGAGTGTCCAGAAGCCATTCCTTGAAATAAAACAGCCGCCTCCTTTCCCCTAACTTCGCCGACAATAACATAATCAGGTATTTGTCTAAAAGAAGCTTTTAATAAAGAAAACATATCAACTTCACCTACTCCGCCGCTTAATAAACCTTCTCTTACTACAGAAGGTAGCCAATTTTCTCTCGGCAGATTTAGTTCCCTTGTGTCTTCAATAGAAACAACTCTTGCTTCGTCTGGAATAAAAAATGCAATTGCATTAAGCAAAGTTGTTTTCCCAGATCCTGTTCCGCCAGCAACAAGAACATTTAGTTTGTTTTCCATAAGTATCCAAAAATAAGCTAGCGTCTCAGGACTTACGCTTCTATTCTGAATAAGATTTATTGGTGTTAGTGGAATTTTTGTAAATTTTCTTATTGTGAATGTTGGTCCTTTTGAAGTAATATCTTTTGTGTAGGTTGCATTAACTCTTGAACCATCAGGCAAGCTTCCATCTAAAATTGGATTTGCATAAGAGATATATCTTCCGCATTTCTGAGCAAGTTTTTCAACAAAAGCAGCCAATTTTTCCATATCTTTAAAAATAATGTTTGTTTTCATATTTCTATAAACCCTATGAACGAGGTATATTGGTTGATTTACACCATTGCATTGAATATCTTCTATATAAGGATCATTCATTAAAGGTTCTATCTGATTTAAACCAAAGAAATCCCTATACAAATAATAAAAAACTTTAAGATAATCTTTCTCATTAAGAGAAATTTTTTGATTTTTTAAATTAATATCTAACAAGCTTTTTAGATAATCTTCTTTGGTTTTTTCTATAGATTCTTTTTGGATGTCAATATTTTCTTTAACAGATTTTTCTATTTTTTCTAATAATTTTTCGTCGGATAATATTGGTTCTATAAGATCATATTCCAATTGTTTTGTTTCATTATTAAAGTAAATATGAGCATAAGCAAAAGGAGAAATAAGTGGATAAACTACATTAATAGAACTAGGGTCTTCTACAGACCTAAGTGCAGGTATTATAGGAGATTCTTTTATTATCATTTGTCTAGCCTTATATCTATATTTTGTTCACCTCTATTTAAAATTATTAACTTATAGGGTCTTGAGGATGATTGCATTTCTTCAATTAACTCTTTGGAATTTATTGTAAGATTTAGAGAAGAGTAGTTAATTTTTAAATAGACTTCATAAGGAGAACTTTCTCCTATTGTTTTAATAATGATATTGCCTTCCTTTATTTCTTGGCCAGGTTCGCTATATTTATAATCGCTTTTTAAATAGAAAGATATCTCCTCTTTTTCTGTATCAAAAAAAAATTTTCCTTTTTTTACTTCGATTTCAAATACCCTTTGGTTTCCTGCTGCTAGAGATACATCTTTTATTATGGAGTCTATTTCATTTAAGGATTGCCTAGAACTATCAATTATGCTTTTATCTTTTAGTTCATTTATTTTTGGGGTTGCTACAGCTAAAATAATTCCAATTATTGTTAGCCCAATAAGTGTATAAACTACTGTTTCTACCCAAACCTGAGCATAGCTATTACTTTTTTTCATTTTTAAAAAAAACTAAAAAATAAATTTTTTTATTTATCTACTGCAAGCTACCAAAGGAATTCTCTCTTTAGGTGCTTCGCAATTTTTCAACTTATTTCCAATCTTTAATACCGGAACAATGTTTATTGCTGTATAATTTTCAGTGTTGCTGTTAAATGATGTATTATAAACCTTTACTGTGTTTATCTCCAAGTTAGTGGTGTTTTGTTCTTTTATGATGCTGCTACCATCTGTCTTATAAAGAATAACTTGTATTTTTGCAACTTCTACGGATGTCTCTGGACCTTTTTGAATTCCAAAGATGATATGGCTATTACTTCCATTGTAGCTAACACAAGTAACTTCCCTATCCAAGGAGATGTCCGATAAGGCTTTAAAGCATCCCTGTCCACTAGATAAGTTATCTCTTATCATTGGAACAACAATTGCTGCGATTATTCCTATAGCCGCTATTGAAATCATTACTATTAAGACTGTTGATACTATTTCGCTTACTCCTTTTTTATTTTTCATAACCTATTTATACCTCCTTTCATTTTTTTAATTATATGATTAATTTTTCTTTTTTAATTACTTCTGAGTTTGTTAAGCATGCTGCAAATTTGTTTGTATTCTTTCCTTTGACAGTTCCAAGTAAGCTAGGATAAACTTTTATTTGCTTTAAGCTGGCTATATCACTAATTATATAATTAATCTCCCCGGATACCATTCCCGGATTTAAGCTAACATTTTGACTTCTTACTTTCTTTTCTTTTCCTTCTTCTCTAATCTCTACTGCTCCTATAATTATTGAGCCAGTGTTTTTTACCCTCATTTTTAAATTATTGTTTGGACCAAGAGTGTTATCATAAAGCACTTCTATTTTTGCCTCTTTGCAAACATTTTCTATATTTTTTCCATTTTTCTCTATTTGTTCTGTAAAAAAACCTCTTGCCCAAAGAAGAACTATCATTGCTAATATTATTGCTAAAGATATTAATAAAACTGTTGCAACTACAGGACTAATCCCTCTTTTACTTAAAACCATAATCAGATATAGTTTGGTTTATTTTTAAAGCTTTCGAGCGATTCTTTTTAATAACCCTTTAGATTAAATTTTTAAGGGGGAAAAACATTTATAATATTAAAAGATTAAAAAAAATTGGATTTTATGGTTAATTCTTCGGTAAGAATCTATTTTAATTATAGAAAAAAGTTTATAAAAAAATAATTGATTTTTTAGATTTCCTTGTTTAAATTAATTATTGAAGTAATTAAGAATCATCTTTATAATAACAAAATAAGAAAAAGTATAGTAGTATAATATAAAGCAGATTATAATTCTTATTCTTCCTCTAGTTCACTAGTAATTTTATAAAACCAGATAATATTAGTAATGTAATATTGTTCTAGAAATTATTATCAAAAATCTTTTCCATTTTTCATTTCTATTTTTTTAGTATCTTTTTTTATTATGCCAATATCAAATCTTTCTTTTTCAAATTTATCACCATAAACTTCTTTGAAAATTGCCAAAGCAAGCTTTATTCCTTCTTCACAGGTTAAACCTTCTTTGTATTTTTCTCTCAGTTTTTCTCTCAGTTTTTCATCATCTTCCCCTATTGCCCAAGCTTTATATTTCAAGTAATTTCCTGTTACATCAGTTACAAAAAGTTCTGCTTCACTGTTGACACCTGCTATCATTAAAGAAGTTCCAAAAGGTCTTGCCCCACCGTATTGTGTGAACTGTTGTTTTATGTCTGCTATTTCTTTAACAATTGCTTCAGTGTGTGCAGGAGAATCATAAGTTACTCTATGTTGTTGAGCTATTAATCTTGCCCTGTCTATTAAAACTCTTGCATCAGATAAAATTCCAGCTACTACGCACATTATATGTTCGTCAATTTGTGATACTTTGTTTAGAGAGCTTTCTATTATTAGAACATCTTTTTGTCTTCTGTCAGAAATCAAGATAACTCCGTCTTTGCAGACAATTCCTATAGAAGGGCTTCCAAGACGAACTGTTTTTTCAGCATACTCAACTTGAAGTATATGCCCATCTGGAGCAAACATTGTTGCTGCCCTATCATACCCCATTACTTGATGTTGAACGTCTTCCATAGAACCTCTTTTATTTTAATTCCCTTGTCTTTTTAAGCTTTTTTATTTAATCCTTTTATTGTGCCAGAAACTCTTTTTACTTTCAGACCTGCAAAAGCAAGTGAAGCCAAAACATCATTTAATTTTTCTCTAACACAAGAACCAATAATAAGATTGTCTTTTTTTTCAACAAGAAAATAGGCCGCTTTTGCCATTCCTAAAATTCCAATATAATCAAGAATAGCTTTTTCTATTTTCTTTTCGTCTTCACATTGAACTAAAAAATATCTTCTATTATCTCTTGCGCTTGGATTTAGTTTTGGTTTTTTCATTTTTAATTAATGTTTTTACCTTTTTTATTATTTTTGTTACAAAAATTATCAACAAAACAGAAAGTAAAATATGGGTTGTATAAATATAATAATTTATTTTTGTAGGGTTTTCTTTTAAAGAATTAATTTGTGGAATTTTATCTTCATTTTTATCTTCAATTTTCTTATCTTCTTCTTTATATATTTTCTCATTGATTTCTTTTATTGTTAGATTTGCTTTGTTATTTTTTATTTCATTAAGTTTTATGTATAAATCATAGAAATCCTTAGAACTTAAATTAAACTTTTTTTCCTCTCCGACAAAAATCACAAAATTTATTTGTTCGCTTCTTATTGTTATGTTTGCAGAGTTGTTTTGAATTTTGTTCAGTTTTAGCGTATGGTTTTGACTAGTCTTTTGAAATTTTATTTCATCTCCGACAGAGAATTCTTTTGTTATTCCGTTCATTAGTTCTAAGGAGCTTACAAAAATCTCTTTTTTTCCGCCACCGCCTCCTCCCCCGCCACCGCCGCCACCGAAAGAGCCACCGCCCGAGGAAGGAGCCGCGCTAGTTATAAAACTTTCTTCTGAATTGTTGCAATTACTTGCTCTATCGCAAAAAGTTAAATTAAAATTGTAAGTTGTGCTTGCTGAAAGCCCTTCGAAATAGAAAGTTTTTTCAAAAGAAAAAGAGGAATTTGTTTTTGTTTCTTTTCCAATAATTTCTATTGTTGCATTTGTTTCTTCGGTTGTGTTTATTTTTATCGTCGCAGAATTATGCGTTGTTGATTTTTCAAGTTTTGTTAAATTTGGTATTGTTATATCAAAGGTTAGGGTATAGTTTAAAAATTCTTTTTCATTGTTCTCATTGAAAACTTCACATCCCCATAAGTATTCTCCTTCTTCTGTGAAATTGTATTCCATTAAAGAAGAGTTTTCATTTCCAGAAACTTCAAAAGTTTGATTTTTTAGAAGTTCTCTTTCATTAGAGAAATTCCAAAGATAAATTGTTATATTTGTTAAATTGTAGTCATTAGAAAAGGCAGAACAATTAAAAAAAGTTTGGTTTGTGTTTATGTAGGTGTTGTTTTTTGGATTTAAATTTAAATCAATTGCTTTCATTTCGAAAATTCCTATTTCACTTGTTGCTGTATTTCCTTTTTTGTCACTCACATTAATATACCAAGAATAAAAATCCGAGGTTAGATTTTCAACATAAAAAAAACTTTCATTGAATGTTCCTTCAAGGTTTTTTGTCTCATTTCTATAAAGGCCGCCCGAATTAAACAAATACAAAGTTACATTTGCAAGCTGCCAGTCACTAACAGAATAATTAAAAGTCAGATTTCTTTCGAGAGTTTTTGTGTTGTTTTCAATTCCAGAAACATTTATTTTTGGCGGCGTTACATCAATTTCAAGCAAAGCAGAAAGCAAGTCTATTCTTTTATAAGTTCTTCCGTCGGCAGAAATGCTTTTTCCAGTTTTATTAAGCAAAAATTCAATTTCTTTTGGAGTCATTGTTCTGTTCGTCATTGCTAAATATTGCCTTATTATTGCAATTGCCCCAGAAACATGGGGTGTTGCCATTGATGTTCCCGACATAGTTGTATAGTCTCCGTTTATTTTTGTAGAGTTTATTGAACTTCCCGGAGCCATCAGCATTTCTAAAGCCCAACGATTTGAGAAAGAAGAAACCCCATCGCTTTTTGTCGTTGAGCCAACGCGGGTTGAATTGAAAATACAAGCAGGATAAGAAACAGAATTATTTCTACCATTTCCATCATTATTTAAACCATTCCCTGTTGCCACAACAACAGAGATGTTTTTTGAGACAGCAAGATTTATTGAAGAAGTCCAGATTTCGCCATTTTCGTTATTATCGCAATAATTATCTGCTAACTCTTCACCTAAACTCATGCTTATAACAGAAATATTTAATTCTTCGCTTTTGTTTATGCAATATTCTATTCCGGCAATAATATCAGAAGAAACTCCGCCACCATTGCTGCTAAGAGCTTTTACAGCAACAATCTTTGCGCCAGGAGCAACTCCTTTTATTGTTTCATTTGCTCCAACAATTCCTACGACATGAGTGCCGTGGCCGTGGTCATCGAGAGGGTCAAAATCTCCGTTGTAAAAATCGTGTCCATCTATTATCTTCTCGCATTGTCTAGTTAAATTATACACTCTTACTCTTGTTATATTATACCCTCTTCCAGAAGAAGAGTTTGTACAAAGATATAACTTAACAAAGTTAGTTGGACTTACTGGGCCCCACCCCCTTCCATTCTCGTTAGTAAACCACCAAAAAACATTGTCTCTTTCATCTGTTAAAAAAAGATAATCATCATAATTTATATCTAAATCATCAAAATAGATCTCAAATCTATTTGCGTTAACAGAGATATTGTGAGTATTATTACAATAATCATTATAATTCGGATAATTATTTGGATATCCTGGAGAAATCAGGGGGCCAATATTTTGCTCTTCGCTAGTGTTTGAAAATATTTTCGTACAGCCACCTAAATCACTATGCCTATAATCAACCCCTGTGTCAATTATGCAAACAGTTTGTCCTTCGCCAGTTAAATTTATTTCATCAACTTGCAAGTTCCAAGAAGAGGAAGCATTAATTAATGGAACTGATTGTTGTAAAAATGCCTGAACAGGATAGTCGTAGTAAATTTTTTTTACTTCTGGTTTTTTTGCCAATTCCTCTACTTCAGAAGAGGAGAGCTCTGCTGAAAAACCATTTGAATAAATAAAATTATGCTTTATTTTTTTCCTTATTTTTTCGTTTTTCATGATAAAATTATTTTTATCAACATTTTTCACAGAAGCAATGCCAAATTTTCCTTTTTCAATAATTTTGTCTTCAAGCTCAACAATTACTTTTATTTTTTCCTCATTTTTTTCTGCAGCACTTAAAACTTCATAACTTAACTTTTGAATTTCATTTTGATTTAAAGAAGCAGCTTTTCCTTGGATTAAACAAATGGAAAATAGAAGAATAAATAATAAAACACTAACTAAAAAAATAAAATTATGCTTTTTTTTCATAAATTTTTCTATCTAAATCAGTTTAAATATTTTTGTTATATTCTTTGGCCAACACATTTGTTATTGACACAACCGCAACTTATCTTTCCACAATCTTCATTAAAACAAGCTCCTTTAGAGGAGCATTTTTCAAGAGCTCTGGTAAATTCTAAAAGGTTTTTCTGAGGAATGCACTGAGGGCTACCACCATTATTGCATGGACAACAGCTTCCTCTAATTATCAAGCAATCGCTATCTTTGTAACATTCAACTTCTTTTGCTTCCACTCCTCTAATTTGTTTGTTATCTCTATTGAGATTTGTTAAAAGAAGAAGCAAAAATGCTAAAATAAGAAAGGAAGTAAAAATTATTACTATTACTTTTTTTCTTTCTTTTTTCTTCATAAAAATTAAAATAATTTGGTATTTTTAACATTTTCTATTTTATAAAAGCTTTAAAAACTTGAATTTTCTAATAATTTTATGAAAATAACAGCAGTTGGTGGTTTTTCTGAAGTTGGAAAAAATATGACTTTTTTAGAAAATAAAGAAGATGCCTTTATTTTTGACGAAGGATTTTTTCTTCCAGCAATAGTGGAAATGCAGGAAAAAGAGAAAGGTGGCTATACCGAAGAAAAATTAAGAAAAGTAGAGGCAATTCCTAACGATAAAATTATTGAAAATTCTGCTCATAAAGTAAGAGCGCAAATCATCGGTCATGCACATCTAGATCATGTAGGTGCTGTCCCGTTCATATCAAACAAATATAATGCACCAATTTACGGGACACCTTTTACTAATGCTGTTTTAGATTCATTGACAATTGATGAAAATGTTTTTTTGAGAAATAAAATAAAGACAATTCAACCAAATAATTTTTTTGAGATTAAAGGAAAAAATCAAACATATCAGGCAGAATTTGTTAATATAACTCACTCAACACCACAAACAAGCATAATAGCACTTCATACTAATGAGGGCGTTTTTATGTATTCAAATGATTTCAAATTAGATGATAATCCAATAATAGGGTTAAAACCAAATTATCAAAGATTAAAAGAACTCTCGAAAATAGGAGTAAAAGCTGTTGTAATTGATTCTTTGTATTCTGGAACAGACAGAAAAACACCTTCCGAGAGAATTGCAAAGCATCTGTTAGAAGAAGTTCTCTTTGGCATAGGAAAAGAAAATTCTGCTATTTTTGTTACAACTTTTTCTTCACATATAGCGAGATTAAAAAGCATTGTAGAATTTGGTGAGAGATTAGGCAGGGAAATTGTTTTTTTAGGGAGAAGTTTAGATAAATATTGCAAGGCAGCTAAAGATATAGGTATAGCTCCATTTTTGAGAGATGTTAAAATATGCTCTTATCGAAGGCAAATAGAAAAAGAACTTTTAAAAGTAGAAAAAAAGAGAAGCAACTATTTGGTTGTTTGCACAGGCCATCAAGGAGAACCAGGCTCAATTCTGGAAAGGTTGTCTAGAGGGCAGCTTCCATTCAATTTTAGACAAGATGACAATCTTGTTTTTTCTTCAAGCGTTATTCCAACTGAAATAAACAAAGAAAATTTTTCTAAGATGGAAGAAAGATTCAAGAAGAGAAAAGTTAGAATTTTTAGAGATGTTCATGTTTCAGGTCATGCTGGAAGAGAAGACTTAAGAGATATTATAAAACTTCTAAATCCGGAAAATATAATCCCTTCTCATGGAGATTTAGAAAAAACATCTCCTATGGTAGAACTCTGTGAGGAAATGGGTTATAAGTCAAGAAAAAATGTTCATCAATTAAAAGATGGACAATCTGTAGAAGTATGAATGATTTGACAGGTGCATTTATTTATGCCATTGAAAATGGAATAGATATAAATTTAATAAGGCAGGGTTTTATTAATGCAGGATTTCCTGCGCAAGAAGTACAAGAAGCGTTGATGGAAGCACAACAGATAAATGCAATGTATTCTCTTCAGAAGAAAGAAACAAAAAAAAGATCCTCTAATGGCAAGATTTTTTTTATTATTATTTTGCTATTTTTTATTTCGGTAATTTTAGGCTTTTTTGTTTGGTACTTTTTTCTTGGAGGAAAAGAATCAGAATTTTTATCTTCCTTACTTCAAAAATTAAAATTAAAAGAGTAAAATGTATTTTCCGTTAGAAGATTCGGTTTTCTTTGCTGATTTTTTAAATAGATTTTTTAAAAGAGTTGACAAAAACAAATTAAAAAAAATAAAAGTTTTAGATATGGGTTCTGGAACAGGAATATTGGCAGAAAATTGTTCTTTTTTTATCCCTCAAAAAAATATATTATGTGTCGATATACAGGAAGATTCTGTCAATTTGTTAAAGAAAAAAGGATTTAGAGCAATAAAATCAGATTTATTTGAAAAAATTAGTAAGAAAGAAAAATTTGATTTAATTATTTTTAATGCACCGTATCTTCCGCTGGACAAAAGAGAACCGAGAGATAGCAGAATTGAAACTACCGGCGGAAAAAAGGGGGATGAAATTTCTTTAAGATTTTTAAGAGGAGCTTTTAAATATTTGACTAAAGATGGAAAAATATTTCTTTTAGTTTCTTCTTTAACTCCTTTAGACAGAATTAAAAAGTTCAAGTTTGAAATTGTTGCAAGAAAAAAAATTCCTTTTGAAGAATTGTTTATTTTAAAATTTGAAAATGAGAAAACAAAAAAAAGTTTGGAATGAAATAGCTGAAAGTTGGGCTAAATATAGAGAAAAACCTTTTGATGAAGTTTTATCTTTTCTAGAAGGAAAAAGAGGAAAAATTTTAGATGTAGGGTGTGGAAGCGGTAGGCATTTTATAAATAATCAAAATCTTGATTTTTATGGGGTAGATTTTTCAGATAAAATGTTAGAGTTAGCAAAGAAAAAATCAGTTGAAAAAAATTTTTCTGTTGTTTTAAAATTAATGAAAGATGAGAAAATTCCATTCGAAGATAATTTTTTTGATTTGGCTATTTGTATCTCTGTTTTGCATTGTATTCCTAGAAAAAGTAGGAGGATTTTTTTATTAAAAGAAATTAAAAGAGTTCTTAAGCCGAGAGCAGAATTTCTTTTAAGTGTTTGGAGTAAAAATCATAAAAGAATAAAAAATAAGGGAAAGGAAATTTTCGTTCCTTGGAAAATAGGAGAAAAAATTTATCAAAGATACTATTATATTTATGATATTGATGAATTAAAAAAAGAAGTTGAAAATGTTGGCTTTAAAATTCTTGGAGAAAAAGAAAATGAGAACATTTGGTTGAGGTTGAAAAATGAACCCGTTTAAAATAAAATTCGAAGATAAAAAGACTTCTGCGAGAGTTGGAATTTTGAAGACAAAAAGTGGTGAAATAGAAACTCCTTTTTTTATGCCAGTAGCAACAAAAACCTCTGTAAAACAAGTTTCTTCGAAAGAGTTAGAAGAAATTGGTTTTAAGGCAGTTATCTCAAATTCTTTTGTTCTTCATTTGAAACCAGGAGAAAAGATAATAAAAAAATTTGGCGGGATTTCAAAATTTATGAACTTTAACGGAATTGTTTTTACAGATTCTGGCGGTTTTCAAATGTATTCCCCATCTTTACATTTAAAAAACTCCGAAGAAGGCGTATTTTTTAGAGACCCTTTTTCCAATCAAGAGATTTTTTTAACTCCAGAAAAAGCAATTAGGATTCAAGAATACTTAAATTCCGACGTTGCAATGTGTTTAGATTCTATGTCTTTTCCCCACGATAAAGAAGAGAAAATTCTTAAAGATATTGAAAGAACAACTGCTTGGGCAATTCATTGTAAAAAATCTAAGAAAAATAAAAACCAGCTTCTTTTTGGAATAACTCAGGGCGGTATCAACAAGAAATTAAGAGAGATTTCAGCAAAACAACTTAAAGAATTGAATTTTGATGGTTATGCTGTTGGTGGTTTGGCTCTTGGTGAAAATCTAGAGGAACAAAAAGAAATGATAAAAATACACAAATCTGTTATTGGAAAAGAAAAAATTTGCTATCTTATGGGTGTTGGGAGCCCAATAGAAATCTTAGAAGCAATTTCTTTAGGTGTTGATTGTTTTGACTCAAGATTTCCGACGAAATCGGCAAGACATGGACTCCTTTTAACTTGGAAAGGAAAATTAAGAATTTTAAAAAGAGAATTTGAGGAAGATAAAAAACCGATAGACAAAAACTGTAAGTGTTTTGCTTGCAAAAATTATTCTAGGGCTTATATAAGGCACTTACTAAAACAGGACGAAGCTTTAGGGAAAAGACTAGCAACAATTCACAATCTTTATTTTATTAATGAATTAATTCAAAAAGCAAAAGAATCTATAAGAAGAAAAGAGTTTGATAATTTTAAAAGAATATTTCTTAAAAACTACAAGAATTAAATTTTTTTAAAATTAAAGTCTAAAACCCTGGAGTCAGGACTCAAAAGAAAAACCTTGTCTCCTTTAAAACGAACTCCTCTAAAAACTTTTTGTATTAACTCACGACGAGCCTTATCCATGTAAAATTCAAAATATCTTTCGGGGAACTTTATTTTTAAAACTTCCCAAAATAAATCTTTCACATCCGGATAGGGAAATTTTGTAATAATAATTGAATTGCATTGTTCTCCTGGGAAGTCAATACCTCTAGAGCATTTTGTAGTATATAAACAATCGATAGAACCTTTCTTAAAATCGTCTATTATTTTATTATTTTTCTGTAAATGAATCAGATCTTCTCTAGTTATTAAATTAGTTAAATTAAACTCTTTCTTTTCTTTTTCATTTGGCAGGTCAAAAAAAGAAGATACGTGAACTAGCACTGGCGGAATCGCTTTTTTCACACACTCTTCAAGTGCTTTTAAGTACTCTTCTCTTTTTATTTTTCCTGAAGATAAATTCTCATGTTTACAATTTTTTTCAAAACCGGTTCTTATTTTTTTTATTTCTCCAGGATTTTCTGTTTCGGCTTCAATTATTTCAAAATCTTTTAGGCCAAAGATATCTTTTAAAACTCTTTCAGAATGCAATGTTCCAGACATTAAAATTAAATAATCTGTTTGCTTTATTATTTCTTTTAATCTTGAAGAAAGATTTGTTGAGACTAGATTCAATGTAACTCTTTTTTTTCTTTTTCCTAAGAATGTTTGTTCCTCTTCATTCAATTCAGAAGATACATAACTTTCATCTTCAAAACCCTCAAAACTTCTGCACGCTTCTAAAACAGAATTAAAATAATTATCTTCATCATTCAAGGAGATATCATTATTTTCAATTATTTTTTTAAAAAGAGAAAAAAATTTGCTCTCGGATAATCTTTCTATGCCGGTTTTTGATTCTGTAATAAAATTTAGTGTTTCATCTATTATTTCTTTTATCTTTTGTTTTTCGTTATGATTTTCATTAATTAGTCCGTAAAGAGATGATAATAACTTATTTATGTCTATCTTTTTTTGATTTGCAAATTCATCTAAAAAAGCATCGCATTCATCTATTATGTCCAACTCGGTTTTTGGTTTTCTTCCAATAGCAATCTCTATTAGATATTTCATCGAGTTAAAAATGATAACATCGCTGTCTAAATAACTTTTGTACTGGCCATAGTAATCGCAAGCATCTTCTTTTTGATAATAGTAAAAATTTTTTTCTGAGACGGAGAGATATTCTCTTTTCTTTGCTTTTTCAAATATTTTTGAGTTTGAATTGAAAGGAAGTATTGGGCTCCAGTAAGGGCAAACAGAAGCAACAGAAATTCTTTTTATATCCTCGAACTTTATGCCTTTATCAATAAAAAGATTATTTTTTATAAATTCTCTTATTTTCTTTTCATTTTTTTTGTCTATCTCTATGTTACAAGGAAGTTCTCTTTCATCAGCATTGCATTCACAAAATTTGCAATAGAAGTTGTTTCTTCCTTTTATAACTGAGATTTTTAGTTTCTCGTTATTTGTTTTCTTTAGAAATTTTTTTTCAGTATAATCTTCTTCGTACTGTTCTTGAAGCGATTTTATAGGTACAACTATTGAAGTTTTCTTGAAGTTTTTGGCGATATTTAGAGCAATCGCACTCTTGCCACTTCCACAAACCCCCTTTATAAAAATTATCTTTTTTCCTTCTTTGAATTTTTTTATAATCTCTTCAACTATTTCTTTTTGATTTTTTCCATTTGAAAAAACAAGCGGTTTTATCTCTTCTTCAAAATCACCTTTTTTTCTATACAATGACCACATCAAACCTAGAAAAAAGAAAGATTTATAAACCCTTTTCTTATAAAAATTTTCATGCTAAAAAGCATATACTCTTTGTTATAGAGAGGGATGAGTGCCACAATTTTTGTGGTATGATTGATTATTATTTTATGGATAGATCTTGCATAATAACATGGTTTTTCCTTTAGCCGTGTTAAGTAGCTTTTTGCTATTTAATTCCAGTTTATCCTGCTGGAGGTTGCGGCTATTCGACTTGGTTCAAAGCATGCAAGTCTGACGATGAGTCGGCGTACTGCTCAGTAACACGTAGCTAATCTACCCTTAGGTCAGGGATAACCTCGGGAAACTGAGGATAATACCTGATAGAAGTTTAGTTCTGGAATGACTTTACTTCTAAAGGCAACGCCTAAGGATGAGGCTGCGGCTGATTAGCTAGTTGGCGGGGTAAATGCCCACCAAGGCTATGATCAGTAAGGGTTCTTAACGGAAGGGCCCTGAGAGGGAATCTGAGACACTATTCCCAGCCCTACGGGGTGCAGCAGCTGCGAATTTTCTCCAATGCGCGCAAGCGTGAGAGAGCGAGTCGAAGTGTTCATCTTTTTTGATGAACTTTTGCCGACTTTAAAAAGGTCGGAGAATAAGGACTGGGCAAGACCGGTGCCAGCCGCCGCGGTAATCCCGGCAGTCCGAGTCGCAACCAACATTATTAGGTCTAAAACATCCGTAGCTTGTTTAGCAAGTTTCTTGTGAAATCCAACATCTTAAGTGTTGGGCGGGCAAGAAATACTGCTATTCTAGGGATCGGGAGATGTAGGGAGTACTTTTAGGGTAGTGGTTAAATACGTTAATCCTAAAAGGACTAACGATTGGCGAAGGCACCCTACAAGAACGAATCCGACAGTGAGGGATGAAGGCTAGGGGCGCAAAAGGGATTAGATACCCCTGTAGTCCTAGCAGTAAACACTGCTCACTAAACATTGGGATCTCTTCGGGAGTTTCCAGTGCTGAAGCGAAGGCGAAGAGTGAGCTACCTGGGAAGTACAGTCGCAAGATCGAAACTTAAAGGAATTGGCGGGGAGATACTACAACGAGTGACGCGTGCGGTTCAATCAGATTCTACACCGTGAACCTCACCAGGAGCGACAGCAGAATGAAGGACAGTCTGAAGGGCTTTCCTGACACGCTGAGCGGAGTTACATAGCCGACTTCAGCCTGTGTCGTGAGATGACCTGTTAAATCAGGTAACAGGCGAGACCCATGTCAACAGTTACTACCGAAAGGAGAACACTGTTGAGACTGCCTTGGTAACAAGGAGGAAGGTATGGGCTACGTCAGGTGGCATGTCCCTAATCCCCTGGGCTACACGCGCGCGGCAATGGTACACACAGTGGGATGCAACTCCGAGAGGAGAAGCTAATCTCTAAAGTGTATCTCAGTTCAGATTGAGGGTTGCAACTCACCCTCATGACGCTGGAATTCGTAGTAATCGTTCGTTAGCAGCGAACGGTGAATAAGTCCCTGTCTCTTGCACACACCGCCCGTCAAGCCAACCGAGTTATGTTAAGAAGAAGCTCTTTTGAGAAGATTCTTAATATGATGAGGTAGGTTAAGTCGTCACAAGGTATCTGTAGGGGAACCTGCAGATGGATTACCTCCTATTAAATAATAATCACCTCTCTATAACTAACTGGGCTCGTAGTCTAGTAGTAAAACGCCTCGCTTGCACCGAGGGGTCCCGGGTGCGATTCCCGGCGAGTCCACTTAACTATGAACTTCATAAGAATAATTATGAAGGGAGTTGGAGAACTTTATGTTCAATGAAGACAGTACTCAAAGGCGATATTAAAGTATCCTACTAAGCTGCTAGACGGATAGCTTGGCTTGGATAGCGATGAAGGTCGTGGCAAGCTGCGTAAAGCTTCGGCGAGTCGCATGCAGACTTTGAACCGAAGATTACCGAATGAGAGACTTCTCATAAGAGATTCTCTAAAGAATGCATACGCGGGGAATTGAAACATCTTAGTACCCGTAGGAAGAGAAAACAAAAAGTGATTCCCCTAGTAGCAGCGAGCGAAAAGGGAAAAGGGCAAACCGAATCTTCTCTCGAAAGGGAGATAGAGATGTGGTAAGACAATAAGAGCTAAGTTATTGAGTTGAACTTCTCTGGAAAGAGAGACCTTAGAGGGTGATAGTCCCGTAGATGAAGATAATATGCTCTAGTCTTGAAGAGTAGGGCATCCTGGATTGGGTGTCTGAATACGGCAGAATTAACTGCCAACCCTAAATATTTCTCCAAGTCCGATAGCGCACGAGTACCGCGAGGGAAAGCTGAAAAGCACTCTCACAAAGAGGGTTAAAAGACTTGAAATCTAGCAGCGACAAGTTTGTTACAGCTCTAAGGGGTTGTAACGTCCGTTTTGGAAAACGGGCCAGGGAGTTCATTTCAGTGGCGAGGTTAACTGAAGGAAGCCGTAGCGAAAGCAAGTATGAAAATGCGTTAGTCACTGATCTGAGACCTGAAGCCAGATGATCTATTCCTGGGCAGGATGAAGTTTCTCGAAAGAGAAATGGAGGTCCGAACCAGTGTTGTGTACATGCACTTGGATGATCTGGGAATAGGGGTGAAAAGCCTCTCGAATCTGGCGATGGCTGGTTCCTGTTGAAATATGCCGGGGTATAGTCCCATAGTGTTTGTTGAAGATGTAAAGTACGGATAACTCTTGCAGAGGTGTATACCTACGGGGAGTTTTCCAACTCAGAAATTTTCAACTACTGACTATGGGAAACAGCTTTGGTGCGTAAGGCACTTAAGCGAGACCAGAACAATGGTGACCGAAGTTAAGGTCCCAAAATGTTTGCTAAGTGTTACTGAACGATGTTCTTATTCTGAGACAGTGGGGATGTAGGTCTAGAAGCCGCCATCATTTAAAGAAAGCGTAACAGCTCACCCATCGAGAATAAGTGCGCGGAAAATGGACGGGGCTAAAGCAAACTACCGAGACTTCGGGGGCGCTCCGTATGGAGTTGCGCCGGTAAACAGGCGTCTTATTTGCGTAGAAGTTTTTTCGTGAGAAAAGATGGAGCGAATAAGATTGAAAATCCTGGTGATAGTAAGATCTGATCTTCCTGAGATCCGGAAGATGTCGAAAGGGCAAGGTTTCCTTGGCAATACCAATTAACCAAGGGTTAGTCGGCTCCTAAGGCATACCTTAACTGAGTATGCCGAAGGGTAACAGGTTAATATTCCTGTACTATTTATCTTCGCTTGATTCTCCTAAATTTGCTTTCGGATAAGCGGAGTACCGAGAGGTATAGGGAAAGAGAAAAGAACGGATCGTAATGATGAGAAGTTCTTGAATCTTCCCGAATCCGCTGACTCCAAGAGCCAGTGAAAAGTTTAGGAGATAGAAGATAAATAGCCGTACCAAGAACTGGCACAGGTGCCCTAGCTGAGAAGGCTAAGACATGAAAGGTTTAAACTAGTTAAGGGAATTCGGCATAAATAGTCCCGTATCTTCGGTAGAAGGGATGTCTATTCTCTTGCATGACTCAGTTGTGTGGGAGAGTAGATCGCAGTAACAAGGACGGCCGGACTGTTTACCAAAAACATAGCTAAGTGCTAAGCCGAAAGGCTGTGTATACTTAGTGAGACCTGCCCAGTGGTGGTGTCTAAACCTCTCTTCCAAGGGAGTGAAAGCCCATCAAACGGCGGGCGTAACTATGACGCTCTTAAGGTAGCGTAATGCCTTGTCGTCTGAATGGCGACGTGCATGAATGGTTTAACTTGGTTGTCACTGTCCCTAACTAGAACCTTCTGAACTTATTGACTGGTGTACAGACCAGTATCGCCTAGTGGGAAGCGAAGACCTTGTAGACCTTTACTGCAACCTGTTGTTTCTTTTTTATTAAAGGTACTTAGAGTAAGTAGGAGCGTCGAGGCCAAACTTCTGGGTTTGGGGAGCGAAAGTGTAACACTACTTACTTTTAATAAGAAGGATTACCTGTATAGGGACAGCAATTGGCGGGCAGTTTGGCTGGGGCGGCACCCGGTCGAAAAGATATCGATCGGGCCCAAAGGCAAGCTCATCCAGGTTGGAAATCTGGAGAAGAGTGTAAAGGCAAAAGCTTGCTTGACTGTTTTCCGAAAAATAAGGAAAGCAGGGGTGAAAGCCGGGTTTAGCGAACACTTATGGCCTTTTAATGGGGCCTAAGTACGACCGAAAAGGTACCTCAAGGATAACAGGCTCGTCGCGCCCGATAGTTCACATTGACGGCGCGGTTTGGTACATCGCTGTCGGCTCTTCCTATCCTGGTGGTGCAGCAGCCACCAAGGGTGCCGGAGTTCACGTATTAAAAGGGATCGTTAGCTGGGTTAAATACGTCGCGAGACAGTATGTATGATATCTACTAGGCGTGTAAAAGTTTGAGTGGAACAATTCTTTAGTACGAGAGGAACGGGAGTTGGGTGCCTCTGGTTTACCGGTTGTTATGAGCAGGCCGGGCAGCTACGCACTAACCGATAAGTACTGAAAGCATCTAAGTACGAAGCGGTCCGCAAGACGAAACTTTTAAGGCCGTTGTAGAAGACAACGTCGATAGAAATGGGGTGTAAGCAGGAAGCTTCGGCGACCTGTTCAGCCCGCATTTACTAAAAGCCTTTTTAACCTTTAATATTGCGAGTACTGTCTTCTTGATATTCTATAAAAACTTTATAATATGGAAATAGCTGAAGAAGATAAAAAAAGAGGAATAGAAACTGAAAAAAGGTTTAGAGAATGGCTAGAAATACACAAAATACCTTATATCTATTTATCTCAAGATAGTTTTAGTTTTTCAAAAGCCTTTAAAAAATATTTTATGGGCAAAAGACCGGACTTTCTAATTCTTATTCCTAATTTAGGATTTATTTTTGTTGATGTTAAATATAAAAAAATTCACTCAAAATACAAGAATTATGCAATAGACAGCGAGGAAGCTAAAAAATACTCTTCAATCCAAAGAAAATTCAATCTTAGCATATGGTATGTTCTTTCAAATGAAGAATTGGACTTTAAAACATGGTTTTGGATATCAATATCTAAGGTTTTTGAGTCAGGAGTTCCTGTTTTCACGTCGAAAAAATCAAAAATGAATTTTTATGCTGTTCCACCTAAAGATTTTATTCAAATAGCCTTTAATGACTCTTTAGACCGTTTATTCTCTAAGTGCTTTTTTGAAGAAACTGAAAAAATTAATATAAAAAATTCAGAAAATATCTCTTCGCTAATTTTTAATTTTTATTAGTTCTTTAAAAAACTTTTATCTAAATCTTCTTTTTTAACTTTCTTTAAGTTGTTCTGAAAATTTTCCAAGAAAGGAACTAAATGCTTTAACAAAATATTTTTCATCTCGCTAGAAAGAAGTTCTCCTTTTTTGTATTTTTCTTCTATTTTTTTTGCCTCATCTTCCCCTAAGAAAAAGTATTTTAGATACTTAAAAGACATATCAACATCAGGATTTCCACCGAACTTTTTATGTTCTTCTATTGTTTTTTGCCCTCCAGAAAGAGCTTTCATAACTTTCTTCTTTACTTTAGATATTTCATCTCTTAAAAAAATTGCATTATCTTTTGATTTAGACATTTTTTCTCCGTTAATTCCCTCTAAAAATCTAACATGCAAAACAGAAGGTTTTTCATAATTAAATCGCGAAGCAATATCTCGACAGATTCTTATGTGGGCATCTTCGTCTGGACCTATTGGAACTAAAACATTTTTTATTCCGAATTTTTCTTGAGGAAACAAAATATGTGCAGATTGTATTGTTGGATAAAAGTGCAAACCAATGTTGTCTTCTGGTTTATATCCATAGGTTGCTTTTATCTCAGAATAATTTATTTTTCTTGATAATTTTATTGCCAAATTGTAAATATTTGTGTAAATCTGGTCAATAATGAAGAATGTTTTATTCGGATCAAACCCGTATGCAATCATGTCTTTTGCTAGCTCAATAGAATTCTTTAATGCTTCTTCTTGGTTTTTTACTTTGCCAGCAACATAACTTTCATCGTCGGAGATAGGTATAAAGACAGGAATTCCGTAATTTTTTTGAAAAAACAAGTTTATGTCAAAAACTGCTTTATGCCCTAAATGTAAAACTCCCGAAGCATTAACTCCTGAAACAATCGCACATTTTTCTTTTTTTTCAAGAGCATTTAAAAATTTATCAAAATCCCTGTGAGAAAAAACCAACCCGTTTACGAAATAGTTCAAACTTGGCAATTTTTTTATTTTTGATATTGGTTCTGCTCCGAATTCTTTTACTAGTTTTTCACTGTCTATTGTAAGATTTGGGTTTTCCATAAAAAAAAGATAGCAAACGGCTTTTTAAGTTTTGGTTTTAAAAATGTTTTTAATTTAACCACCATAAGGTTACAACAAAACCGAAAAATTTATAAATACTTTAATTTTAGTGAAATTATGGTATACAGCTTAATTCCTGTTGACATAGAAAATAGTGGCGGAAAATTATGTCTTAACAGAGTCAATAGCAGTTTAGACTATTTAGCATGCAAGATCAAAATCAGATTCTTTTAGTAGGCGACCCATCGAAAAGAAGAACTTTCTTAAAAACTTTTGGTAGAAGTGCAACTTCTTATTTTGTTGATTCTCCGAATAAAAAATTTCAGATAGAGATAAATGGTAATTACCCTAATTTATACGCGGGGAGTGTTTTTTTAACAAAAAGTGGTCATTATTATTCCTTAGATGAGGCTTTTAGATTTCATGGAAGAGATAGTATTGAAGGAGCAAGAGTTGGCAGAATAGCGGGAGTACCTCTTTTTTTAAAAAAAGTTTTTAGTTTATATTTAGGTGAAGGCAAATTAGAAGAAGAGTTATATAATGCTGAAGACTTTTTAATGGAAAATGGCCGATTAATAACAATAGGTGAAATAATTAAAAACTTAAAAAGAGAGGATCCCTTGTGTCTAGCTTTAATTCTTGATAAGGAAGATTTTTCAAAATACGGAAGAGTAGGTTTTGTTTCTAGTCCTATAGTGCGTTTTTATTCAACTGGAGAAGAACATATTTAAAAGAAAAAGGATATTTTAGTTTTTCCCGAGCCAGACAGCCATTTATTATAAAAATCTTACCTTCGCCTATTCTTATTATTTAGTACTATTCTTTTTAAATCCTTTTTTCCTTGTTTTTTTATGAGATTAATAGCAGATTTACATTTACATAGCAGGTATGCAAGAGCAACAAGCAAAGACATAAATTTTGAAAATCTAGAAAAATATGCGAGGATTAAGGGGATACATATTTTAGGAACGGGCGACTTTCAGCACCCAGAATGGTTTAATGAAATAAGAAAGAACCTTAGGGAAGACGAGAAAGGAATTTTATGGACGAAAACAGGTTTTCCTTTTGTTTGGCAAACAGAGCTTAGTTTTATGTATTCTCAGGGCGGAAAAAAAAGAGCTATTCATTTAGTTGTTCTTTCTCCAAAAGAAAAAACATCTTTAAAGATTATTGACTATCTAAAGACAAAGGGTCGTCTTGATTATGATGGAAGGCCAATTTTTGGGATAAACATAAAACAATTTGTTAAAGAAGTTAAAGAAATAGATGATAAAATAGAAATAATTCCTGCGCATGCATTTACTCCTTGGTTTGGTTTATATGGTAGTGATTCAGGTTTTGATTCAATTGAAGAGGCATTTGGAGAACAATCAAAGCATATTTATGCAATAGAATCCGGGATGTCTGCTTCTCCTGATATGATATGGCGTCTTAAAGAATTTATCGATGGAAAAATAAATATTGTTTCTTTTTCAGATTCTCATAGTTTTTGGCCTTGGCGTTTGGGAAGAGAAGCAACAATTTTTGAAATTGAAGAATTAAGTTACAGTAACATAATAAAGGCAATAAGAACTGGAGATGGTTTGTTTGGAACTATTGAAACTCCGCCAGAATACGGAAAATATCACTATGACGGACATAGAAGATGCAATTTTTCTTGTTCTCCTGAAGAAAGTTTAAAGCTAGGAGGAATTTGTCCTGTTTGTAAAAATCCCTTAACTATTGGTGTTGATTATAGAATAAACAAAATAGCAGTTAAAGAAAGAGGTTTTCAGCCAGAAAATGCAAAGATTTTTTATAAGTTAACACCTCTTCATGAGCTCATTGCTTTTCACTTAAAAACAATCCAGCTTTCTTCGAAAAAAGTTTGGGATATTTACAATAAATTAATTGAAAAATTTAATAACGAGTTTAATATTCTTTTAAATGTTTCAAAAGAAGAGCTAGAAAAAGTTTTGCTGGAAAATAAAGAACTTATTGAAATGATATTAGAAAATCGCGAAGGAAAAATTGAAGTTGTTCCTGGTTACGATGGGGTTTATGGAAAAATAAAGTTCGGGGGACAAGAATTCTCGATAGAAAATTCTAGCGAAAAAGAAATAAAAGAAGAAAAGAAAGAAAAACAAAAAAAGTTATTCTAATCTTTTGACCATGCAGCTATCCCATAAAGAATTAACTGAGCTATAAAAAATAGAAGACCTGCTAATGGAATAATCTGACCTAACTTAATCAAAGCCCACCAGCCAGGTTTGTTCACTGCTTCAAACATTTTCCATTCCCATATTACAGTAAAGACAAAAAAAACTAGAAAAAAGACCAAAAATATAAACATCATTAATATTCCTAAAAGAGGGTTAATAAATACGACTAAGAATGTTATAGGAACTATTATCCAGATTAACCAAGGCCACCAATGCATTTTTGAAGCTTGGTAAGCAATTATTAAAGGTCCTACAAAAGGAATCCAAGCAAGTTCAGGTGTTTTCAGTTTTGCTTTTCGTCCGATAGCCATAAAAGCGAACCCTAAATAGATGTATAAGGCTAAAAAAAGTATCATAAAAAAAACCAGAAAGCCCATTATAAAGGCTATTAAACTACTGCTAACAAACCCGCCTAAAATTTCTTCTTTCATTTTTTACCTTCTTTCAATATTATTATTTATTTTTTCAAATTTTTAAGTCTTCTTCTTTTCCAGTTTCCAGGTTTTTAACCTTAAATTTTTTATTTTTGACTTCGTTTTCTCCAACGAAAATAACTTTCTTTATTTTCTTTGAGTTTGCGTATTCTAGGGCTTTTGTAGGAGATTTGCCAGAAATGAAATCGACGATAAGACCTTTTCTTCTTAATTTTTGAGATAGTTCTGCTGCTTCTTTATCTTTTCCTAAAGAAATGACTAAGTAACTTTCTCCATCTAAATTAATTTTTGCAACTAAAAAAATAGGTTCTAAGCCAAGAGAAATTCCTGTTGACTGAATTCCACTAACCAAATAACTGCCTCCGCCCGATAAAGAAACATTTAGTTCGTCTGAATAAATTTCAAAAACACTCCCGTTGTAATAACTCAACCCTCTTACTAAGTTTGGCTTAAAAAAAACATCAAATCCAAAATATGAGCAGTATTTTTTTAACTCTTCTATTTCATTAAAACTTTTGTATTTTGAAAAAAAATTTTCATCTTTGTTAAATATATTCAGGATATTTTCTGCTTTTAATTCTTTAAGTTTTTCTTCAATCTCTTTCTCATTTATCTTTCCAATTTTGTCTAACTCTCTTAAAACTTGCTCTCTATTTTCTTTTTTTATTTTTTGTTCTTCCAAGATTTCATCAAGAAGTTTTCTATTATTAACAAAAATCTTTACGGGAATTTTCAATTTATCAAAACACTCTTTTGTCAAACACAAAACCTCTGCTTCATCTTTTATTGTGCTGCCGACGACATCAACATCGCATTGAATAAATTGCCTTAATCTACCTCTTCTTATTGGTTCGTCTCTAAACACATAACCTATTTGATATCTTTTGAATGGAAGTTTTTGGTTTTTTGAGATTCTTTTTAATTGAAAAGTAAATTCATAACGCAAGGCGAGATTCCTTTCACCGCGATCTTTTAGCTTAAAAACATCTCTAACAGCTTCATCATCCTGATTATTTCCTTTAACAAATTCTTCATATTCTATAACCGGAGTTTCAGCCGGCTCAAAACCGTATTTTTTAAAAACCTCTTTTATAATCTCAATTATTTTTTCTCTCTTTTTTGCTTCTTCTCCTAAAAAATCTCGAAAACCTTTAACTTCTTCCATATTCTTCTTTTAATTCCTCATTTAATTCATCGCATTTTTTTATAATTTGGTTTATTA
>JAVZZP010000003.1:11702-57055 GCA_038885615.1 Candidatus Pacearchaeota archaeon | reverse complement strand
TAAATTTCAAAGGATTTCTCTAACTTTTCAGTCAAATTTTCTATATAATCAATAAATAGCTCGTCTATTTTTGTCAATTTTGGTTTTTTTGTAGGTTTTTTAAATTGAGAAATAAACTTGGCTACATTTAATATTTTATTTATTGTTTTAAGTTCTGCTTTGATTCTTTCTTTTGAACAGCAAACATCTCCTTTTGATAAATCTCCTTCTGTTGCACTCCATAATCTTAGGGCTTCTCCGCCAAAATCTCTTAAAATTTCTTGAGGATCAACGATATTTCCTAAAGATTTTGACATTTTCCTTCCTTTTTCATCTAAAACATGTTGGTGTATCCAACATTCTTCAAAAGGCATTTCTCCCAACTCCAAATAACTCCTTAAAAGAGTGTAATAAAGCCATGTTCTTACAATTTCTTTTCCTTGCGGTCTCAATGTTACCGGAAAAAATTTTTTGTAATCAGAATTTTTTCTTTTATATCCTATAATATAAAGTTCAGAAATAGAAGAGTCCATCCAAGTGTCCAAAACCCTTTCATCTCCAACCCAATTAAGAGAAGAAAATTCATTATCAGAAACCTTCTTTCCTGTCGGTTTTCCATCTATAAAAACTTCGGCATCCCCTGGAACTTCTTCTTTCCAGGGTTGGTAATATCTTCCACCTAAAGGAACAGCAACAAGTTTTTTTCCCTCTTTTTCAGAATACCATAGTGGAACAGGCGTTGCATAATATCTTCTTCGGGAAATTGGCCAGTCAATATTAATTGAATCAATCCAATTCTCTAGAATTTTTCTTGCATTTTCAGGATAAAACTTTATTTTTTTTGATAGCTTTTTAACTTCTTCTTTAAATTCTAGTTGCTTTAAATAAAGCTCTGACATTTCTATAAATTCTATTTCTGTGCCGCTTCTTTCAGAAATAGGTGTTCTGTGCATAATTTGTTCTTTTTTGACAATAAGATTTTTTTCTTCTAACAGAGAGATTATCTTTTCTCTTGCTTCTTTTACTTTTAGACCATTTAATGGCCCAGCGATTTCATTCATTTTTCCGTCAGGGTTTATGGCAATTCTCGGTTTTAATTTCATCTCTCTAAAAAATTGTATGTCGCTTAAATCTCCGGCAGAACACATCATAACTAATCCGCTTCCTTTATCTATTTGAGCAAGAGGGTGGCTTCTTATTGGTATTTCTTCGTTAAAGACTGGTGAAATTGCCGTTTTCCCTTCTAGGTGTTTGTATCTTTCATCTTCCGGATTAAAAATAACCATTCCGCAAGTGCAAATAAGCTCTGGTCTTGTAGTTGCGATAATTATTTCTTCTCCTGTTTCTTTAACTTTCCATTTTACATGGCAAAAAACAGAAGGAATTTCTTTGTATTCAATTTCAGAATCAGCAATAGTTGTTCTTAGTTTTGAATCCCAATTGTTTATTCTTTTGTCCTCGTAAATTAGGCCTTTTTTATAAAGCTCAACAAAAGTTTTTTGTGTTAGTGCTCTGTAAGACGGAGAGTCTGTTTCATAGATTTCCCCTAAATTTTCTCCTTTTTCGTACGAATTAAATGAAATACCTATTTTAGCAAAACTATCTATTGATTCTGTTCCAGCTTCGTCAAGCATTTTTCTGCAAAGCTTAATAAATTCTTCTCTGCCAACATCAAAAGGTGATATTTTGTATTTTTTTTCTACTCCCATCTCTATTGGCAAACCATTGTTGTCAAGGCCAAGGGGAAATAAAACTTCAAATCCCTTCATTCTTTTATATCGAGCAAAAAAATCCATAAAGGCATAAGTTACTGCATGCCCCATGTGTATAGGGGAATTAACATAAGGTGGAGGAGTATCAATAGAATAAACTTTCTTCTTTGTTTTTTCATCAAAAGAAAAGTCAGCAACTTTTTTCCATTCTTCTGAAATTTGTTTTTCTACTTCGGAAGACCAGTTTTTTATTTCTTTAAGCCAAACCATAAAATAAACTAATAAAACCTGTTTAAAAAAGTTATCTTTGGTGCTTATTTGTTAATACTAATTTTAGTCATCTTAAAACCAATTTTTTGATGGGTTGAATTGAAGCGATATTACCTCTCTTATTAGAATTTTGTTAGAAAAATTAAAAAAAATAATTTTATGAATTTATATACGCGGAATGAATAGACTAATTTTTTATAGAAGTATATAGATTTTTAACAGAGGTTATTCTTTTTCCAATAAAACACCCTGAACTTGTGCTTCTTGGCTTGGTCTGTTAGTTATTCTTGCTTTGCCAAGTTCTGTTTCTACAATAGCGCCTTTAACTAATATATTTCTTCTAGCTAAGAATCTATTAGAAGGAGTTTCCAATACGTTTTTTATTTTTGTAACTTTGGCTTTTCCATTTACAATTAAATTCATCTTATTTTCAGAAAGAAGAACAACTTTCTTTTTTCCGCCGGTAACTCTTATTGTTTTTGTTTTTCTTTCTCCTAAAATAACATTTCTTTGATGACCTGGTAGTTCGTGTTTTCTTTTTTTTCTTGCTTTTTTATACTTGCCACCAGAAATTTTTTTTCCTTTGTTCATATTTTCTTTTTTACAAGGTCTATTTAAATATCTTTCGAATTTTTAACTAAACAAAACTATCCCTATAACACCGATAAATTTAAAAACCAAGCTCTCAAAATACAAACATGACAAACAACATAGAGAGACCTTTAGATTTATTGAACAACTCTAGGGGAAAGGAAATTTTAGTGCAGTTAAAAAATGGAAAGCAAATGGTTGGTACTTTAAAAGCTTTTGATATACATGTAAACATTGTTTTAGACAATGCAAAAGAAATTGAAAATGATCAACAAACAAAAGTTTATGGAACAACTTTTTTGAGAGGAGATACAATTATTTTTATTTCTCCTTCAAAATAGGCATTTTCAGAATTTTTCAACAAAACCAAAAGATTTTTAAAGGTACTTTTTTTCTCTTTTTTATAAAATCATTTATTCTAGATTATGCACGCACTCCAATCAAAACATATTAAGTTAAAAAAAGAAGAAGTTGAAGATTTATTAAAAAAGTATAATATATCTTTGTCCCAGTTGCCGAAAATTTTAGAGGATGATCCTGCTCTTCCTGAGAACTCAAAAATAGGTGATGTAATTAAAATTGAGAGAAAAACACCTGAAGGAAATGTTGATATTTACTATAGGGTGGTATCCTAAATGGTAAATAAAAAAAGAAAAGACTTTTTAGATAAAGAGCATATTTTAGTTAAAACATTTTTTAGAGATTTTTCAGTAGTAGAATCAAATTTAGCTTCTTTTAACGATTTTATAGAAAATAAAATTCAAAAAATTGCAGAAGAGGTTAATGAGATGTCTAATGAAGACGATATAGAGGTAAGGATTGGAAAAATAAATGTAGGCAGGCCTTGTATTCATGAAGCAGATGGTTCTATTAAACTAATAACCCCTGCTGAATCTAGATTAAGGGAGCTTACTTATTCTGCTCCAGTGACTGCCGAGATAAGTGTAAAATACGGGGGTCAAGTTGAAAACACTGATGTTACTCTTGGAAAAATACCTGTTTTAGTTAAAAGCAAGGTTTGTAATCTTTACGGGCTTTCAAAAGAAGAGCTAATTTCAAAATATGAGGACCCTAATGATAAGGGAGGCTATTTCATAATTAATGGACATGAGAGAGTTATAATGATGGGAGAAGACCTTGCTCCAAATCAACCTTTTGTAGAAGAAAACAAGCAAGGAAATTTGATGGTAAGAATTTTTTCTCAGAGAGGTTCTTATAAAATACCTTTGTCTATAACCGAGAATAAAGAAGGAATTTTAGAGGTTTCTTTTTCAAGATTTAAAAAAATTCCTGCACTAGTACTTATAAAGGCCATGGGAGTGATTTCTGAGCAGGAGATCTCTAAAATGATTAGCAAAGAAAATGACTCTTTAATCGTAAACTTTAACGAGTTTTCTTCTTTAAGTGATCAGGAACAAGCAATATTAAAGCTTGCAGAAGTTCTTTCTCTTCAAGGAACAAAAAAAGAAATTATAGACAGGGTAAAACAAAGAATTGACTCCTATCTTCTTCCACATATAGGAATAAACAAAAATTCAAGAGAAGAAAAAGTAAAAACATTATGTAAATTAATAAAACTTTATTATTCTGCTAAAGAAAACCCAAAAAATTTCAGAACAGATAAAGATCACTACTACAACAAAAGAATAAGATTAGCGGGAGATTTAATTGGTGATTTGTTCAGAGTAAATTTAAACATCTTTGTAAGAGAGATAAAATCTTCTTTACAGAAAACATATAAAAGAAGAAGTTTTTACTCTATAAAAACGATAGCTAAATCCACTTTATTCTCTCAAAGAATTGAATCAGCCATTGCAACCGGTTCTTGGATAGGAGAAAAGACAGGAGTTACTCAAAATATGAAGAAGGACAACGGATTTGCTATTCTTTCTCAGTTGCAAAAAATAGTTTCTTCTCTTTCAGGGGAGCAAGAAAATTTTGCTGCCAGAACAGTTCATCCTACGCACTTCGGGAGATTTTGTCCTATAGAAACCCCTGAAGGAACTGAAATAGGTTTAAGAAAAAATTTATCTATGCTAGCGAGAGTCTCAACAGAGACAGACTTCCCCGAGGAGAAATTGGTTAAACTTCTTAAAGAAGAAGGTCTTTCGGAAGATAAACAAGACGATATTTTTTTCAATGGAAAATTTATTGGCAATGTCGATTCAGCAAAAGAACTTTTTTTCAAGCTAAAAGAAAAAAGAAGAAAAGGAGAATTGCCTTTAGAAATAGGTTTTAAAATAGATGAAGGTTCAGGTGCTCTTTTTATTTCAAGTGAAATAGGAAGGGTTTTAAGACCTCTTATAGTGGTTAAAGAAGGCAAGCCTTTGCTTAATGAGAACCATATAAAACTATTGAAAGAGGGCAAAATAACATGGTTTAACTTGATAAAAGAAGGAATTATTGAGTACATAGATGCAGGGGAAGAAGAAAGCTCTCTTGTTGCTTTGTCTTTAGACGATATTACTAAAGAGCATGACTATTTGGAGATAGATCCAATAGCATTCTTAGGTATAATAACTTCTTTAGTGCCTTACGCAAATCATGACCAGTCGGCTCGTCTTTTAAGAGGAAGCAAAACTCAAACACAATCTTTAGGAATTTATGCCGCAAATTATCATTTAAGGCTAGACACTAATGTTTCAATATTAACTTATCCTCAAAAACCTCTCGCAAGAAGTTTTGTTTATGACTGCATAAGCGTTTATCCTGCTGGGCAGAATGTAGTTGTTGCAGTTCTTCCATATGAGGGTTATAACATAGAAGACGCTATTGTGGTTAATAAGGGTTCAATTGATAGAGGGTTAGCAAGAAGCACTTATTATAAACCTTATTTTTCTGCTGAATTAAATTATGCGGGAAGGTTAAAAGACGAGTTTTGTATTCCTGAAAAAGATATAACAGGCTATAGGAGCGAAGAAGATTATAGGTATTTAGAGGAAGATGGACTTATTTATCCGGAAGCAGAAGTAAAAGAAGGGGATGTACTTATCGGAAAGGTTAGCCCACCAAAATTCCTTTCTGATTTAAAAGATCTTTCTATAAAAACAAAGAAGGAGAATAGTACTGCTGTTAAACAAGAAGAAGAAGGAATTGTTGATTCTGTTTTTCTTACTCAGGATGAAGAGGGCAATAGAATTGCTTCTGTAAAGCTTAGAGATCCGAGGATTCCAGAAGTAGGAGATAAATTTGCAACACCTCACGGACAGAAAGGGGTTATTGGTTTAATAACTGAAGAAGAAAATGTTCATTTTACTGTAAATGGAATAAAACCTGACATTATATTTAATCCTCACGGCATTCCTTCTCGTATGACTGCAGGTTATTTACTTGAAGTTTTAGCAAGTAAGGTAGCCTCTCTTTCCGGGAAGATAATTGATGCTACTCCTTTTTGTGGAACAGAACTTGGAACTTTAGAGGAGAATTTAAAAAAACTTGGTTTTAGGGAAGATGGAAAAGAAACTATGTATAATGCTATAACTGGTGAAAAAATGGATGTAAAGATTTTTGTCGGTACAATGTATTATCTAAAGTTGGGAAGAATGGTAAAGAATTTATTGCACGCTAGATCAACAGGGAAAATAGCCCTATTAACTAGACAACCTATTGAAGGAAGAGCTAAGGGTGGCGGTCTGAGATTAGGTGAAATGGAGCAGCAAGCGTTGGTTGGCCATGGCGCCTCTTTATTGCTTAAAGAAAGGTATGGTGCTGATAAAACAATTATTCATATTTGTACAAAGTGTGGTAGTTTGGCTGTAAATGATGAAATTAGAAAGAAAAAATATTGCCCTTTATGTGGTTCGACACAAATAGAAGCGGTCGATGTTTCTTATGCTTTCAAACTTCTTATAGACGAGTTGCAATCAATGCACATTCAAACAAAATTCGAATTAAAAAACAAATATGAGAGATAAAGATGGAAGAAATAATTAGAAAACAAATTAAAGCTCTAAGTTTTAAAATAATCAGCCCAGAAGAAATTAAAAAATTGGCTGTTGTAAAAGTTGTTACTCCCGAACTTTACGATGTTGATGGTTATCCAGTTGATGGTGGCTTAATGGATTTAAAGATGGGAGCAGTTGATCCAGGAGTAAGATGTAGGACTTGTGGTGGAAGATTGAAAGAATGCCTAGGTCATCCTGGGATGATAGAACTTGCTAGACCAATTTTACATATTAAGTATATAGGTCTTATAGAAACTTTGTTAAAGAGCTGTTGTTCTGCTTGCGGGAAAGTTTTGCTAACTGAAGAACAACAAAAAGAAAAAAGCCTAAAGAATAGAATAAAGAAAGCAAAAGACGCAAAGAAATGTCCTCATTGTGGTTTTGTTAAAGAAGAATTAAAATTTGAGAAACCTTCTTTTTTCTTCGTTAATAAGAAGAGATTAAATCCATCTGAAATAAGAGATAGATTGGCAAAAATAGATGATAACTCTCTAAGAGTTTTAGGTCTTAATCCAGAGAATTTCAGGCCAGAGTGGGCAGTATTAACATACTTGCTTGTTCCACCTGTTACAGTAAGACCTTCAATAACTCTTGAAACAGGAGAGAGAAGCGAAGACGACATAACTCATAAGCTTTCAGACATTATAAGAGCAAATCAAAGATTATGGGAAAATCTCAATGCCGGTGCTCCAGAGGTTATTATTGAGGATTTGTGGGATTTACTTCAATATCATATAACAACTTTCTTTGATAACTCAATATCAAAAGTTCCACCTGCGAGGCATAGAAGCGGCCAGCCATTAAAAACAATAACAGAAAGAATAAAAGGAAAAGAAGGAAGAATAAGAAAAAATCTTGCCGGTAAAAGAGTAAATTATTCTGCAAGAACAGTAATTTCTCCAGATCCTAATATAAAGATAAATGAAATAGGAATTCCTTTAGAAGTAGCAAAGATAATTACTGTGAATGAGAGGGTAACAAGGTTTAACATAGAAAAAATAAAAGAGATGATTCTTTCTAATGAATACCCTAAGGTTGTAAATATTGTAAGACCTGATGGAAAGAAGAAAAAGGTTATAGAAGAGTTAAAGGAAGACATTGTTAAAGAGATAGAGGTGGGTTATTCTATTGAAAGAAATTTAAATGACGGAGATATTGTTCTTTTTAATAGGCATCCTTCTTTGCATAGAGCATCTATTATGGCCCACTATGTTAGAATTTTACCGGGAAGAACTTTTAGACTGCATCCTGCTGTTTGTCCACCTTATAATGCAGATTTTGATGGTGATGAAATGAACATTCATGGGCCACAAACAGAGGAAGCTCGTTCAGAGGCTAAATATTTGCTAGCCGTTGAGAACTCCATCATCTCTCCAAAAAATAATACAAATCTTTTAGGTTGTAATGACGATGCAATCCTAGGGAATTTTATTTTATCAAGAAAAAATTTCTCTCCAAAAGAAGCAGAACAATTAGCCTATATTGCAACAAAAGAACCTTTATCAATAAAAAAATCATTATCCGGAGAAGAATTATTGTTAGATTTTCTACTTAAAGGAATAAAAATAAAAAGCGATATAAAAAATACAAAAAATCTCACTTCCGAGGATGGAGAAATAATAAAAGAACTTGACAGTCAATTAGACAGAAGAGAAGTTTTAAGAGTTATAGAGAAAATATACAAGTTGGGAGCAACATTCCTATCAAGAAGCGGTTTTACTATTTCTTTAAGGGACTTAATGGTAGATGAAAAAATAAAAGAAGAAACAAAAAATATTTTGGAAAAAGCTGAAAAGAAAATAAATGAAATAATAGAGCAATACAATAACAAAACATTAGAAAGATTACCAAGTAAAACTTTAGAAGAAACGAGAGAAATAAAGATACTTCAGATATTAAACTCTATAAGGAGTGATGTTGGTAAAATAGTCAAAGAAAAATTTCCAAAAGATAACTTAGCAAATCAAATGATAACATCGGGAGCAAGAGGTAATATTTTAAATGTTACTCAGCTATCTTGTTTAGTTGGTCAGCAGGTTTTAAACGGAAGAAGAATTAATTTCGGCTATAAAGACAGATCTTTAAGCTTTTTCAAAAAAGGCGATTTAAGTCCAAGGGCAAATGGTTTTATTGAGAGTTCTTTTATAGAGGGTTTAGATGTTGATGAGTTTTTCTTTGGAGCTATAACTGGAAGGGACGCTATGATGGATACTGCATTAAGAACTCCTAAATCCGGTTATTTGTACAGAAGATTAGTTTCTGCCTTACAGGATTTTGTCGTAGAATATGATGGAACGGTGAGAGATGCTTCAGATAACATTATAGAATTTGCTTTTGGTGGTGATGGATTAGATGTTTCTGGTTTGCACAAAAATGAGAAAGTTTCTCCTGGTGAGGCAATTGGTGTTGTTACTGCTCAATCTTTTGGGGAGAGTTCAACTCAGATGGTTCTTAATGTTTTCCACTCTGCTGGTGTAGCTGAAATGCAAGTTACCCAAGGTTTGCCTCGTCTAATTGAAATTTTAGATGCTAGAAAAGAACCTTCTACTCCTGCCATGGAAATTTATTTAGAATCAGAATACAACAACGAGAAAGACGCAAAGAAATTTGCTGAAAAAATAAAAGAGCTTAAATTAGATGAACTTATTGACGAGATTACAATAGACTTCTCTTCAAATAGTATAGATATTTCTCTTAATGAAGCATCTTTAAGGAGAACAGACACAAGCTTAGACGATGTAAAAGAGGCTATAAAAGGAAAAGCAGTTTCTATCAAAGAGAAGAAGAACGGATTCCAAATAACTTTTAAAGAAAATTCCAGCTTTAGAGATTTGTACAAATACAAGGAGGAGATAAAAAACAAAATAATCTCTGGAGTAAAAAATATAAAACAGGTTTTAGTGGTTAAAAAAGAAAAAGATTATGTAATATTGACTTCTGGCTCCAATTTAAGAGATATCATAAACTTAAAAGAAGTTAACAAGAGTAAGGTTTTTACAAATAATATTCATGAAATTGCAGAGGTCTTAGGCATAGAGGCAGCTAGACAGGCGATTATAGATGAAATATCAAAGGTTCTTGTCTCTCAGGGTTTAGACATTGATAAAAGACATATTTATTTGGTTGCTGATGCTATGACCTCTTCGGGAGTAGTTAAGGGAGTAACAAGAGTCGGGATAATTTCAGACAAAAGTTCTATTTTGGCAAGAGCATGCTTTGAAACTCCTGATAGACACTTTATAAATGCGACAAAGACTGGAAAGAAAGATAATCTTTCTTCTGTAATAGAAAACGTTATGTTAAATCAAATTGTTCCTGTTGGTACAGGTCTTCCAGGGTTGCTTGTAAAGGTTAGTGGAAAAATGTCTGGAGAGAATAAAAAATGAGCTTAAAGGAAATAAAAGAAAAATATCTTGAAGGAAAAATTATTTTTGGAATAAAAGAAGCAATAAAAAATTCCAAAAAGATGAAAAAATTCAAAGTTTTTGTTTCTAAAGATGCGAGAGAAGAAACACTAAAAAAATTAGAGCAAAACAAGATAAATTTTGAATTTACAAAAACAAAAGAAGAAATTTCAAAAGAGTTGGGTTTAAATTTTTTCTCTGAAGTTTATTTTTTATACTAGCATGGAAATAGATCTTAACTTAAATCTTATAAGATACCTAAATATCTTGGAAGAAATTTCAAAAGTTAGAGCTATAAATTGTTTTACTTTTAATAACACTATTTTTTTTGTTGTTAAAAAGAAAGACATGAAAAAAGCAATAGGAAGAAATGGAAACAACGTTAGAAGGGTAAGCAGCATAATCAAAAAGAGAATTAGGGTTTTAAGCAATCCTGTTAATGAAAAAGAGAGGGTTGTTTTTATAGAGAAAATGCTTGAACCCTTAGTTATAGAAGAAATAAAAATAAAGGATGATGAACTAACAATAAAAGCCGGACTTCAAGAAAGATCAATTATTATTGGTAGAAATAGAAAAGGGGAAAAAGAAATGATTGGTGTTTTAAATCAACTTTTCGGTATAAAAAAGATAAATTTTCAAAAATAAAAACCTTTTTAAATAAAAAAACAAAAAGAAAAATATGGGTTTGTTAAATGCTAGAAAAATAAGAAATAGAAGAAAGAAATTTCTTAATAATCAGAAGTCATACAGACAAAAAAAGCTCAGATTAAAAAGTGATCCACTTAAAGGAAGTTCTCAGGCAAAAGGAATTGTTGTTTCAAAATTCCAATTAGAAGCTAAACAGCCAAATTCCGCAATGAGAAAGTGTTGTAGAGTTCAATTGAAAAAAACGGGCCAAGTTGTAGGCGCTTTTATACCTGGAAATTTAGCTCAAAAGTTTATTGATGAACACGATGAAGTCGTTATTGAAAAAATAGGAGGGAAACAAGGAAAAACAAAAGGTGATCTCTCTGGAGTGAGATTTCAAGTAATTAAAGTAAATGACCAGCCACTAAAATTGCTGTGGAAGGGCAAAATAGAAAAAGGTAGAAGATGAGTTTTAAGATATTTAATATTTATGAAACTGAGAATATTGAAGTAAAGGATATCGGTTTAAAAAAAGTAATAAATTTAAGGCCCAGAATAATTCTTAAGTCACATGGAAGAATAAAATTTGATCCTTCAAAATCAAAAGTTAATGTAGTAGAAAGATTAATTAACTTGTTGCAAGTTCCTGGTTCAAGAGGCAAAAAACACAGGATAATAACTAGTTGGCAGAGCGGAAAATTTGCTAAAAGTGCTAAAATTGTTCTTGATGCTTTTAAGATAATAGAAGAAAAAACAAAAAAAAATCCTGTAGAGGTTTTGGTAAGAGCAATAGAGAATGCTGCTCCTCGCGAAGAGGTTACATCCATAGAATATGGCGGAGCAAGATATCCAAAAGCGGTTGATATATCTCCAAGAAGAAGATTAAACTTGGCTTTAAGATTTATTGTAAATGGGGCTTATGACAAAGCTTTTGGAAAAAAAGTTAGCATTGTTGAAGCATTATCAAAAGAAATAGTGGCTGCCGCGGAAAACACTGGCGAGAGTTATGCTGTTCAAAAGAAAACAGACTTGGAAAAACAAGCAGATGCCGCGAGATAAGATTTTTCTTAGTTGGCTAAATTTTTTTAAATAAAAATGTTAAAACATGAAACTTTTAGAAATAAATCCTACATTCTTTCAAGTATTTCAATTCTTTTTTCTAATGGGGGGTGAGTTGAGAATATTTCTGCTGTTTTGAAAGGTTTAGCTAAAAATAAAGGAGCTACTGCTTTTGGTACTCTCATCTCTTGGCCATCATTTTTTATCTTTTTTAAAGCACCTATTAGTCCAGTCGGGCTTCTAATAAACTTTACTGCTGTCGCGTCAGCCATATACTCTCTTTTTCTAGAAATAGCTAATTGAACCAATGAAACAATTATTGGGGAGAGAACAGCCAGAATAATTGCTATTAACACTAAAGCAGGGTTTCCTCTGTTGTTTCTGTTTCTTCCGCCAATTAATCTTCCCCAGAATAAGCTTCTTAAAAATACTTCTGCGATTATGGAAACTAAACCGACGAGAACTGCGGTCAAAGTCATAAATCTTATATCGTAATTTGCTATATGGGAAAGCTCATGGGCTAAAACCCCTTCTAGCTCTCTTTTGTCTAGTTTTTTGAGAGCACCTGTTGTAACGCATATAACTGAATCTTTAGGATTTTTTCCACTAGCAAAGGCATTTATTTGTTCGCTTTCCATTATGTATAATTTTGGTTTAGGCATTCCAGAAGCTAAGCAAAGTCCTTCTACTAAATCATGATATTGTTTATAGTGATAAGGGTCAGCAGGTTTAGCCCCAACACTCCATAAAGCAATTTTTGCTGAGTTATGGTAACTAATCAATATGTATGTTAAGCTGAAAACTATTGCAAAAACAGAAATGAAGAATATGTCACCGCCAATAGCTAAACCAATAATATAGACCAAACCAATAAGTACTAACGCAACTATCAGAACTAAAAAAACAGATCTTCGTTTGTTTGAAGATATTTGTTTGTAAAAAGTTATTCTCTCTTTTTCTGAAAGATTAATCATAATTTAAATAGAAAATCTTATTTTAAAAAGTTGTTGGTTATAATAAAGGAAAGATTTATAAATAAACCTTTTTTTAATTTTTGTGGATGGATGAAAGAAAAATTGTTTTGCCAGGAGAGATTATTATTCATGGCGAGGATTTCTTGCCTGGCGATTTTGTAAGAAGAGAAGGAGATTACATAATATCTAACAGATATGGTCTTGCTGAAATAGAAGGGAGACTAGTAAAAGTTATTCCTCTTTCCGGAGTTTATAATCCTAGAAAAGGAAATCTTATAATAGGACATGTTATTTCTATAAATTATCGTGGATGGATTATTGATTTTGATGGCCATTATAACGGTTTTCTTTCATTGAACGAAGTTCCAAAGTTTATAAATAAAGGCGAATTAAGAGATTATTTAGATTACGGAGAAGTTGTTTATGCAAAAATAGTTGAAGTTGAGGGAAGCAATGTCGAGCTTTCTTTAAAATTCAAAGGACTTGGAAAATTATCGGACGGACAGATTATTTCTATTAATCCTTTCAAGATACCTCGTCTCATTGGCAAGGAAGGAAGCATGATTAATCTAGTTAAAAGCTTAACAAACACTCAGATAATTGCAGGTCAGAATGGGGTTGTTTGGATTAAAGGGAAAAATATCCAAGATGAGATTAAAGCTAAAAAGATAATAAAGTTTATAGAAGATAACTCTTTTGTGTCTGGACTGACCGATAAAGTTGAAAAATTTTCCAAAGATTTGGAGGGAGAAAATGACTAAAAAAGAAGAATCGTCTTATAAAAAAAGAGCTGATGGAAGAGAATTTGATGAGTTAAGACCGCTGAGAGCAGTTGTCGGAATAGTCCCTAGTGCTGATGGAAGCGCCTTGTTTGAAACAGGCACAACTAGAGCAATAGCCGTAGTTAGAGGTCCTAGAACACTTCATCCACAGCATATGCAGGACCCTCTTAAAGGAATTATAAGGGTTAATTATCAAATGATGGCTTTTTCTGTTTGGGATAGAATCAAACCTGGAACTTCAAGAAGAAGCTTAGAAATAAACAAGGTTATTGAGTGGGCTCTTTCTGAAATAGTTGATTTAACAGATTTTCCTAATTCTGTTGTTGATGTTTTAATACAAATACCCCAGGCAGATGCTGGAACAAGAGTCGCAGGTTTGAATGCGGCAGTTATGGCTCTGGCTCATGCAGGAATTCCTATGAAAGAAATGCTTTCTGCTGTTGCTTGTGGAAAAATAGACAAAACACTTGTTGTTGATGTAAATAAAGAAGAAGAGGACTATGAAGAGGGAGAAGGTTCAACAGACATACCATTATGTTTTGGTTCTTTAACAAAAAACATTTATCTTTTACAGCTTGATGGGAAGATATCCTCCAAAGAATTTAAAGAATTGTTAAAGTTAGGACAAAAAGCTGCTGAGAAAATATACAATGTTCAGAGCGAGGCATTAAAAAATCCAGGCAAGGAGGTAAGAGGATGATATCTTTACTTAATAAAAAAAGAATCTTAGAATATCTCAAAAATAATCAAAAGAGATTTGATGGAAGAAAACCCTTCGAAATAAGAAAAATTAAATTTAGTGAAAATATAAGCAAAAATGCTGAGGGTTCTGTTTCTGTTAAAGTTGGCAATACAGAAGTTTATGCAGGTGTCAAGATGACCTTAGTTGAACCTTATCCAGATAGCCCTGACGAGGGTTCAATGTCAGTTAGTGTTGAATTAAGCCCAATGGCAGATGAGGATTTTGAGTTAGGCCCGCCGAAAATAGATGCAATAGAAATGGCAAGAGTTGTTGATAGGGGAATAAGAGAAAGCGGTTTTATTGATTTTAAGAAATTGTGCATAAAAGAAGGAGAAAAATGTTGGCAAATTAACCTAGATATATATGCAATAAATAACGACGGAAATCTTTTGGATGCCTGTAGTTTTGCAGCACTTGCTGCTTTGTGCTTGGCAAAAATGCCAAAATACAATGAAAAAGAAGAAAAAATAGAGAAAGAACTGACAGATATGTCCCTCCCTTTGAATAAGAAATTAATGCCTATTATGATAACCTTCTACAAACTAGGCGATGTTTTCATTATTGATCCTGCAAGAGAGGAAGAAGAAGTTGCAGATTATCGTTTGTCTATAGCTGTTTCTGAAAAAGATGGAAATTTAAGAATAAACGCTATGCAAAAAGGAAAAGAAGGTTCTGTTTCAATTAAAGAAATAGAAAAAATACTTGATTCATTAGAAGAAATTTATAAAAGAGAATATTTAAAAATAAAAGAAAAGATATTAGGTTATGGTTAAACAGGCAGTTTTTACAAAATACGAGAAAGCAAGAATAATTGGGGCAAGGGCCCTTCAATTGTCTATGGATGCACCGATTTTGCTTAAGCTTTCAAAAGATGAACTTGATAAGCTAAACTACGACCCTTTGAGAATTGCCGAAAAAGAATTTGAGGAGGGAGTTCTTCCAATATATGTTGAAAGACCAATGCCTTTAAAGAAAGAAGGCGAGCTTAAAAAAATAGAAAAGGAAAAACTATTAAAAGAACTAGAAAAAGAGATTAACCCTGAAGAAGAAACAACTGAAGAAATAGTAGAAGATTTAGATGAAGAAGAAGAGACAGAAAGCTTTGCTGAAGAAGCCTAGATAAGGTTAATTTTTTTAATAGACTTACTAAAAGAAAAATCTTTGTTATATAAATAAATCTCTTCTTCACGAGTTGTCAAATCTGGGCATAGTATCCTCGCCCATGTGTTTTTTTCCGTATTTTTCAAAGAAAACAATAGAGTCTAAGTTTATCTTCTCTTTTTCCCTGCCCCTCATGAATTTATGTTCATAACCAATAGGCAAAATAGCTTCTACACATATTTTCTCAGGAATAGACAAAACTCTTTTTATTTCTGGTTCGTCGAAAAAACCAACCCAGCAAGTTGCTAGCCCTTTTTCTGTCAAGCCTAATAGAACATTTTGTATAGCTGCGCCTGCTTGTTGTGCTCCAAATTGCTTATCAAAAAAGTCATAATTTTTTTTCACACTTTCTCTATCTGAAACAACAACAATTAAATAATGAACTTTTCCGACGAACTCTTGTTGGCAGGCCTCTGCTATTTTTTTTATTTTTTCTTTATCCGAAACAAAAATAAATTTTACAGAGAAGAGATTTCCGGCCATCGGAGCATAACGAGCGTAATCTAAAACCTCTATTATCTCTCTCCATATTGGTTCCTTAACAGAAAAATTTCTTATGCTACGCCTCTTTTTTATTGCTTCTCCGAGCTCCATAAATCTATTAAAAAAAAAGAAGTTTATAAAATTTTAGTTTTTATTATGCTTTTAACTCGTTTGTTTTTTTCATAAACCTCATAACTTTTTGTTTTTCATATACTTTTTGTTTTGTTTTTCTTTTTCTCATCTGCGAGTCACTTCTTTCTATTGGAACTCCTGCCCACAAAAAGAGAGAATTTTCTTCTTCTTTTGCTTTATTTTGTACTTCTTCTGCTCTTCTTAAAATTTCTTCAGGATTTATGGCAGGACATATTTCAGTATAACCACATTTATAAGTGCAAACAGAGGTGTCTGTCGTTTGCCGAAAATCTTTTCTTTTCAGAATTTCCGTATAAGAAATAATTGTCCTTAATAATTCTTTTATTTGTTCAGAATTTCTTTTTGTTGGTATAAATAAAGATTCGGTAGGAATTTCACTTTCTGGCAATCCTTTTTCCCTCATTCTTAAAACTGGGGGAATATGATGAATCTGTATTTCTAAATTTTCCAAGAATTCGTCTAGAGACATTCCATAATAATCGCCATAATCTTTTTGTAAAGGGGAATTTAGCTTTTGTATTTCACTCCACAAAGCTAAAGCATAAAGGCTAAACTGCAAATCCTTATGGACAAACTCTGAAGGCATTTTTGTATAGCCTGTTTTATGGTCTCTTAGAACAATTGGTGGAAGAACTTCATCTATTTTTGTAGTATAACTTATTTTTTTACCATCAAAATCAACTTCTCCGCTCAGTGAAAGCTCAGCCAATCTTTTCCCGCTAGCAACTCTTTCAATTTCATCTTCTGTTGTGTATCTTCTATAAACAAGGCGAGCCATTTCTTCTGTTTCTTCTATAAATCTTTTGCTCCACAAAATACTTAATATATTTTCATCAATTAAACCATCACGAGTTCTTCCAGTTCTGTAAGCTTCTCTTCTTGCATTTGCTATTCTGCTTCTAGCAACACCTGCAAAAGAATCTTCATTTCCATATCTAGGAACAGGAATATAAACACCATTTTCTTCTTTCCAGAATTTTTCAATCATTCCATGAATTATTGTGCCACGAATCATGTCTGGAGTAGCTTTTCTTTGCAATTTTAAAACCCTTGAAAAAAAATATTGTTTTGGACAAATTCCCATGCATTTTACAGAAGTTTGGCTCCAAGCAGGGTTCTCCTCAACAAAAATATTATTGTAGTCTATTTCTTCCGGGAGTTTATTCATAAAAAAATAAAGAAAAAAAGGTTTAAAAAACTATCCAAGATATCTCAATTTTCCTGGCCTTGGTTCATAAATCATTCCTTCTTCAAGAAGTTTTTTTATTTGTTCTTGAACCTCTTTTGGTTTTGCCCCGACTTCAGAGATTAATCTTTCTGTTGATATTCCGTCTTCTTTTTCAGCTTCTTTAATTAAGGACAGTACTTTATCTTTTAGAGCAAAATCTTCTTCTTTTCCCTTTTCTCTTTGCAACTCAATCATTCTAGCACGAAGCCAAAGTGGATCGACCTTTTTCATTATTTCAGGTGAGATGTAGATTTCACCATTGTAATATCTTAGGAGACCTATTATTCTTAAACTGTCTCCACCAGAGATATTATTGAATTTTATTATATCTTCTCCAAAAAGTTTCATTCTTATTTGCCCAGAACCATCATCAAGAAGAACAGAAGCGTATTTTTTCTCTCCTTCCTGAACAAATTTCTCGACAACATTTGCGATAACATTAACACGAACAACTTTCTTTCCTTCAATATCTAAAAAAACGAATTTATCTTCTATAATCTCTGGTTTTCCTTTTAATATTTGTCCTATTCTAAATCTGTATGCAGTATGCCTTTTTTTTGCTTCATTAAGATCCATATTCTTCTCACTAACAGGCCTTTTTTAAATTTATACTTTTTGTATGAAACCTTTTCTAGGTCTGAAAACAACTCCTGCTCTCAATAAGTTATCTATTGCCTCTTCAATTTCATCTTTTTTCATTTTTCCTTCCAACTCTTTTATTAGTTCTTCTTCAGGGATCATTTTCCCAAATCTTACTTCAAGTTCTTCAAGAACATCTTTAACTGTAAAAATTTTTCCTCTTTTAGAAGCAGGGTTTCCAGTAATTCTATCTATATCAAAACTCTTAGTTTCTTCGTCAAAACCAACTTCAGTCATATAATACTTAACTAAACGAATTGCTCTTTCAGCATCTTCAGCATCAACTGTTTTGCTTAAACGGGCCTTCGCACTTGCTTCTGCCAACCTTATTAAAGCTTCAAGCTGTCTTGCAGAAATTGGTATGGGCCTAGAGCGAACCTCATTAGAAAAAATATTTGTGCTATTTCTTAAGTTAACATAAAATTTTTTTATTCTGTCAGATGCCTCTTTTGTCAAGACAGGGTTATATCTTTGATGAGCATAAGCAACATACTTTCTTAATAATTCTGCGTCGATAACATCTCTTTTACCCTCTTGTTTATGCTCTTGTAAAACATGTTCAGCAATGCTTTCATCTCTTTCCCTATTAGGTAAATCCCTTAAAATAAATAGAACATCAAAACGATTTAGCAAAGATGGGGCTAAATCAACTTGATTTGCGACTAAATCGTCAGGTTCAAATCTCCCGAATTTTGGGTTTGCTGCTGCTAAAACTGCTGTTTGTGCTTTTAGAGTTGCCTGAACATTCGCTTTTGAAATTGTAACTGTTTGTTGCTCCATCGCTTCGTGCATAGTGCTTCTATCATTTTCGTCCATTTTTTCAAGCTCATCAATACAAACTAAACCTTTGTTTGATAAAACCATCGCTCCAGCCTCTAAAGCCCAACCCCTCATAAACTCGTCTCTTACAACTGTAGCAGTTAGGCCAGCACCAGAAGCAGATTTTCCTGAAACATAACGGCCTTTTGGAGCAATTGTAGAAATAAATTTTAACATAACAGATTTAGCTACACCAGGATCACCAACAAGCAAAATATGTATGTCTCCTCTTGTTAGAGTTCCGTCACTTCTTCTCTTTTGAACTCCACCGAAAAGCTGCAAAGCAAGCGCTTCTTTTATTTCTCTGTAGCCCCAGACAGAAGGAGCAATGCTCTTTGCTATTTTATCAACTACATTAGGATCGCTAGCAAGTTCTTTTATCTTTTCTTCATCTTCTTCGCTTATTGCTATATCTTCAAAACTTTCTTCTAAGGGTATTATATTATTTGCTTCAATAGCTAAATCATATCTTGTTTGAATTCCTGTTGGCAAAGGCAAAGTGACTTCTTTTAACACTCCGATAACTTTTACTTTACTTCCAGGAGTGGTTCTTTCTTCCATTTTAGGGTCTACTAAATCTTCTTTAAGAAATATCTGCATTCTTTTTGGTTGTTCTCCTCCGCTTAGGCTGTCAGGACTTTCTTCTAGAACTATTCTCTGAGCATCAACCATATCTTTTGAAATAACAGAAAAGCCTCCTCTTCTTCCACAAGAAGAACACCTTGAAGGTTCTTGAAATTTTTTTTCAACCTGCAAAACAGATATTATGCTTCCACATGAAGGACACTCAAATTTTGCATTTACTACTTGCGGTCTAACTTCTGATGCCTGTCTTACAATTCCTTCTATTGAGATCATATTGCCAAGATGTTTAGCTCTTATTTCTCTTATTCTCAATTCTTGAGTTCTTGATATTGAATTAAGACGAACTTTTGGATTCTGTATTAAGCCTCCTTCTGCAATAGCCAATTCTAAGATGCCAAGTGTTTCTTCAGGTTTTTTTATGAGCTCTTCTGCTAATTCAGGAGAAGTTTCAGCTAAATCCTCAAAATTTATTTTTATTACATTTTCTCCTTTTTTAGCAGCAAGACCGAGCTCTTTTTTTTGCGTTGAAAAGAAATTCTTTGCTTCTATAAGCTTTTCTTCTATAGTTCCAGATAAAAAAGAATCCTCTTTGTTTTCAAGAGTTTTTTCTTCCTTTGTCATGTATTTTTAAGGATTTTGCCTTTTATAAGATTTTGTAATTACAGAAGCATAGTTAGTTAAAGACAAATTCGGGTTTTGCTATTTCATCTCCTTTTTCTATTTTTTTGTAAATTCCGATAAATTTCTCTTTAAAGAATGCCGCAAAAATTTCTTTTTTAACTTCTAAAAATTCTTTTTTATCAAAAAGATCAGTTATTTTGATAAACTTTCCAGTCATCAATTTTTTTATGGAGGTCTCTTTTATTTGAACAACTTCAAAAACTTTTTTTATTGCTTCTTCGGCAGGAATAATTATTTTTTTCAGTTTTTTACTATCACCGCTTTTCCATTCTTCTTTCACTCTTTCAAAATCATAAAGATTAACAAAATTCTCATCACTTTCTGAAAAAATTCCTGCTTTTGTTCTTCTTAGTTCTAGCATATGTGCTCCACCAATTAAGTTTCCCAGGTCAGAGCAAATTTTTCTTATATATGTGCCGCCCTGAACTTCTGTAATAAACAAAAAATCTTTTTCTTTTTTTTCTAGAACCTTAAATGAAATAACTTCTCTTTCTCTTATCTCTCTTTTGACTCTTGACCTAACTGGTGGAAGTTGTTTTATTTTTCCAATGAAATTTTTGTTTATTATATCTTGTAATTCTCTCAACGAGATATCTTTGTGTGTTCTTATTATTCCAACATATTCTTTGTTATGACCTAGAAAAAATCCTGTTAAACGACAAGCTCTTCCCAACGCTATTGGCAGAACTCCACCAACCTTCGGATCTAATGTGCCAAAGTGGCTAGTTTTTTTTAGTCCAAGTTCTTTTTTTATGTGATTCGAAATATCAAAACTTGTAGGTCCGGATGGTTTATCGATTAATATTATTCCGAAATTTAATAATTCTTTTATTGTTTTTTCCATGTTAACATAGTTACTAAAGCTTTTTAAATAACTTTTCTTTTAATAAATAATGGAAGTTGAAGATTCAAATTTTGAGGAAGAAGTAATAGAAGCTTCAAAAGAAAAACCTGTAGTTGTTGATTTTTGGGCACCTTGGTGCGGTCCTTGTTTAATGTTAAAACCCATAATGGAACAATTGGCTAAAGAACTAAAAGATAAAGTTAAAATAGTAAAGCTTAATGTTGATGAAAACCCTGAAACAGCAGAAAGATTTGAGATAATGTCTATACCAAGTGTTAAAATGTTTAAGAATGGAGAAGTCGTTTCAGAATTTGTTGGAGCAAGGCCAAGAGATTTTATTGTCTCATGGATAGAAGAGAATATATAGCTTTTAATATATGAAAGGTTTTAAAATTTAAACAATAGATTTTTTTATGAAATTCGCTCACTTAGCAGATTGTCATCTTGGAAGTTGGAAGGAGAAAGAGTTGCAAGATTTGAACTTTTTGTCATTCAAAAAAGCAATAGACAAAATAATAGAGGAAAAAGTTGATTTTGTTCTTTTTTGCGGCGATTTATTTGATTCTGCTTATCCCCCAATAGAAATTCTTAAGGAAACTTTTGGGGAGTTTAGAAGATTAAAGGAAAACAATATTCAATCTTTTTTAATCGCCGGAAGTCATGATTTTTCATCTTCAGGAAAAACTTTTTTAGACGTTTTAGAAAAAGCTGGGCTTTGTATTAATGCTCAAAAATGTGAAATAGATGAAAAAGGAAATATAATTCTTTTTCCGGCATTTTTTAAGGATATTGCTATTTTTGGTTACGGTGGAAAAAAATCAGGGATGGAAATAGACGACCTAAAAAAAATAAAACTTTCTAACATTTACCCTATGAGTATTCTAATGATACACACAACTATCAAAGATATTGTTGGAGATATACCGATGAACTATCTAGAGAAAGAATTTCTTCCTTTGGCAAATTATTATGCTCTAGGTCACATACATAAAGTTTTTGAATTAAAAGAAAAAAATTCTATTTTTGTTTATCCCGGCCCAATTTTTCCAAATAATTTTCAAGAGTTGTGGGATTTAAGAGCCGGTAGTTTTAATATAAATGAGATTGAAAGAGGAATTATTAAGACAAAAAATTTGAAAATAGGTCTAAAAGAGGTTGTTTCTTTGGAAATTGAATTAGACAATGCTTTAACAGCAACAAACGAAATTATCTCAAAAATAGACAAACTAAATCTCTTTGACAAAATTTTTTTATTAAAACTGAAAGGAGAACTTTTAATTGGCGAACAAGGTGATATTTTGTTTAATGAAATAGAAGAATTTGTAAAGAAAAAAAAAGCGTATGTTTTCTTAAGAAATATCTCTTCTTTAACAAAGAAAGAAAAAGAAATTCAGATAAGTTTAGAAAACCTTGAAAAATCAGAAGAAAAAATAATACATGAGTATAGAGAATTAAGCAAGGCAAGATTTTCTTCTCTTACAGAAGAGTTAATTCATGCTCTTTCGTTAGAAAAAAATGAGGATGAAAAGAACAATCTTTTTGAGGACAGATTAGTTTTTGAAATAAAAAAAGTTTTGGAGAAGGAGGGAATTTTCTTATGATTATAAAAAAGATCTATTTGCGGAATATAAGAAGCTATAAAGAAGCAGAAGTAGTTTTTCCAGAAGGGAGTGTGCTTTTAGCAGGGGACATTGGCAGTGGAAAAACTTCAATACTTATGGCAATTCAATTTGCTTTGTTTGGTTTACAGCCAGGGCAAAAAGGCTCTTCTTTGGTTAAGAGCGGTGAAGAGGAAGCAGAAGTTTCTCTTATTTTTTTACTGGACAAAAAAGAGATTAAAATTACGAGAAAAATAATAAAGACAAAAAACTCCTCATTTTCACAGGAAGAAAATTTAATTTCAATAGACGGGGAAGAATTTAGTTTATCTTCTACTGAAATGAAATCAAAACTAATAAGTTTAATGGGATATCCGAAGGAGTTTTCAAAAAAATCTGATTTGCTTTTTAAATTTAGTGTTTATACTCCTCAAGAAGAAATGAAGGAAATAATAAGAGAAAAAGAAGAAACAAGATTATCGGTTTTAAGGCATATTTTTGGTATTGAGAGATATAAAAGAATAAAAGAAAATTGTGCTTTTTTAAAACAAAAAATAAAAGAATCAATAAAAATCAAAGAGGCCCTAAGCGAAAATTTAAACGAGTTAAAAGAAGAACTAAAAAAACAAACCGAAAGGAAAGTAGTGCTTTCTAGGGAGATAAATGATCTGAGCATTTGTGTATCTAGACTAAAAGAGGAGAAAGATTTGCTCAAAAAGAATCTTGATGAGTTGAAACTAAAAAAAGAGGAGCAGAGGCATTTAGAGATAAAACTATCTTCAAAAGAATCAGAATTAAAAGTAAAAAAAGAACTTAAATTAAAAGCAGAAAAGGAAATATCTCTTTTAAATCTGAAGCTCTCTCAAAAAACAAGCGAGTTTGATCCTTCTTCTTTAGAAAATGTTAGGATTTTGATAGAAAAACATAAGGCGATTATAAATGAGTTATTGGATAATAAAACAAAGATTTCTTCAAAGATAGAAGTTTTAAGAGAGAAAAAAGAAAGATCTTTTTCACTTATAGAAAGAATATCAAAACTAGAAAATTGCCCAACTTGTTTTCAAAGAGTTTCAGAAGAGCACAAAGAAAAAATAAAAAAGAATGAGAGCTATGAAATAGAATCACTAAATAAGGAGCTAGAACAAAAAATCTTTGAAAAAAAACAAATTGAAAAGGACTTAGAAAAAGAAAAAGAACTTCTTTCTTCTTATGAGAATGATAAGCTCCGATTAGAAAAAGAAAAAATAAATTTTGAGCATTATAAAGAAATAGAAACCAAATTAAAAAGCGAGATTTTTGTTTTAGAAAGGGTTTCAAATGAAATAGCTGTGCTTAGCAGGGAAATAGATGAAATAAAGAAAAAATTGATGGATTATGTTTCTATTTCCAAAACATTTGAAGAAAAAGAAAAAGAATTCTTTTCTTTGGAGGATGAAGAAAGAAGGAAAGAAAAATCTTATGTTGCCTATAAAAAAGAACTAGAACTTTTAGAAAAAGAAATAGAAAAAATATCAACAGATATTTCAAAAAAGGAAAATCTAAGAAAAGAAGCAATAAATCTAAGAGAGTTCTCTTGTTGGATTGATGAAGAGTTTATTCCTTTAATAGAAAAAACCGAAGCAATAATTTTGTCAAGAATAAGAAGCGATTTTTCAAAAATATTCTCAGATTGGTTTTCTTCGTTAGTTCCAGAATATTTAAAAGCAGAACTAAATGAGAATTTTACCCCCATAATAAAAAACCAAGGTTATGAAATTGATTATGAATTTCTTTCAGGGGGTGAAAAGACAGCTATAGCGCTCGCTTATCGTTTAGCTCTTAATCAAATATTAAATTCAGTTCATTCAGAAATAAAGACAAAAGATCTTTTAATTCTTGATGAACCAACCGACGGATTTTCGGAAAAGCAAATAGAAAGAATTAGAGCTGTCTTAGAACAGCTTAATACAAAACAAATTATTCTTGTAAGCCACGAGCCGCAAATAGAGGGCTTTGTTGATAATATAATAAAAGTTGTAAAAGATGAAAACAGCATGATTATTTGTAACCAATAAGTTTTTAAATCAATTTTTTTAATTATGAGTATGGAAATAAAGATTCTTAGCGAAGACAAGAATTCGATTGAAATTGAACTAGACAATTTAACTATTGCCGAACTTTTGAGGGTTTATTTAAACAAAGAAGGAGCTGATTTTGCCGCTTGGAGAAGAGATCATCCTACAAAAAATCCTATTCTAAGAGTAGAGGGCCAGAATGTTAAAAAACTTGTTGTCAAAACAATAGAAAAAATTCAAAAAGAGCTTGAAGAGTTTTTAGAAGACTATAAAAAGTTAAAATAGTCTTTATTTAACTAAGAAAGAGCACTTAAAAAATTATGTTCTGCTATGAAGATTATAGAGGAGCATAATTTGTTCAAAAGAAAACTCTGGTACTGTGCCTAACTTAGAAAAAACTTTTTCTAGACTTCTTTGTATAGGATTATTTTGGTTTCTTTCTATAAAAGGAAGGGCTTCTCCCCAGAATCTCTGTTCTTCTTTAGACATTTTGTTAAAGATTTTTATTGTTATGGGATTGAATAATCTTACTCTATTAAAAATTCCTCCATGGTCATATGTTCCTCCAGATGCTATCCACGGCAGCTTTCCTTCTCTTACTGCTCTTTCAACCAAATCCATTCCGCTTCTTTCATGTTCCATTTGCATATCTGTAATTATGCAATCATAATCTCTGAGAGATCCTGGGATTGATGCTATACTAGGAGCATAAACTATTCTAGATTCAACTGCTCTTGCTGCTTCTCCATTTTTCCTATTATCATCAACATAGAGTATTTTATTCATTGCCATCTTTTTTAAATACCTCGTCTGATGCAGAATATATTATATCACCATACCCAACGCATTGCCCTCTAAATTTTAGTCTTAACTCTTTTTCGTTTTTTTCTACTCCTGTAAGCAAAGGCGTTGGTCCATTATAACGATCATACATAACCCATCTCATGTTGTCTCCAACACCAAAAACATATGTTTCCCATTTATGATCTAAATGAGGAGCCCCAGGATATAATTCTGTTTGAACCCACCCTTCTAAAACAAAAGCCAATGTTTCAGGATTAAAATATACCTTTCTTAGAAAATTGAATGGGAGATATCCTCTACAAACTCTTTCTTTGACTAAATTGATTATATCTTCTAAACTTAATGGTTTTTTCTGTTGGGTCTTTTTTATCTTTCATAACTTAAATAATCACTTGGAGTTTATAAATCTTTCGGTTTGTCACCACTTAATAGTTTTTACAAATCCAACCTTTCAAGCACTTTCTCTTTGTTGAATTCTTCTAAATCATCGTAGTTTTGACCAACACCTAAAAACAAAATCGGTTTCTTGGTTACATAGCCGATAGATAAGATTGTTCCGCCTTTTTCATCAACATCTGCTTTAGAGAGTATTGAACCAGTAAGACCTATTTTTTCATCGAAGGACTTAGCTTGTTCTACAGAATCATTTCCAGTGATTGACTCTCCAACAAAAATTTTCATGTCAGGGTTATTGACTCTTGCAATTTTTTCAAGTTCATTCATTAAACTTTCTTTATTATTCAAACGCCCAGCACTGTCAATTAAAACAACATCAATATTGTGTTTTTTAGCATATTGTATCGCCTCAAAACCGACGGAAGCAGGGTCAGTCCCATAATCTTTTTTTATTAAAGGAATATTTAATTTTTTTGCATGCTCTTCTAGTTGTTCAATACTTGCTGCTCTATAAGTGTCTGCTGCTGCAAAACAAACAGAAAGTTTATTCTTTAGAAGCAAATGAGCAATTTTAGCCAAACTTGTTGTTTTTCCAGTCCCATTAATTCCAACAAAAAGAATAACAAAAGGTTTTCTTTCTTTTAATGAGTTTTTTATTCTTTCTAAAAAGTTTTCAGGTTCAACAAGTATATCTTTAATAATTTTTCTCAGTTCTTCTTTAAATTCGTAATTCTTTTTCCCAACAAGATTTTTCTTCAATTCTTCTTTTATTTTTTCAACAACTTCGTAAGCAACATTATTTTCCAATAAAGTTAATTCTAGTTCTTGAAATAATTCATCGAATTTTTCTTCGTTTAATTCTTTTTTGAAAATTTTCGAAAAAAAACCTTCTTCTACTTTTTTTTCTTTCAGTACCTCCTCTTTTTCAAGAATAACTTTTTCTTCTTGTTTTTGCTCTTCTTTTTCACCCAGCCTGAATATTCTAGCAAAAAAACCTTCTTTCTTTTCAGTTTTTCCTTCTTCCTTTTTTATATCTTCTACAAGAGTTTCTTTTGCATTATCTTTTTTTTCAAATTTTTTTTGTTTTTTCTTTGATTTTTTTGTTCTTTTTTTTTGAGTTTCCTTTTTTTCTTCTATTTTTTTTGCTTCTTCATTCTCTTTTCCAAAAACTTCTTCTTTTATCTTTTCTGTCCAATTTTTGAGTTTGTTTTTTAGAGATTCAAACATAAAGAAACATGTTTTTTCTAATTTAAAAATCTGTCTAAAAAAGAAATGCTTTTAAGCAACCAACATCTTGTTTTTTTATGGTTACATATCATGATTTATATGAAATATTAAGAAAAGAAAGATACAGTGAGGATTTGCAGCAAGTTCCGAAGGATTTTCTTAAAGAAGTTGCAGAATATCTTAAAGAGAAAAAAGAGATGGGAGAAAAAAAAGATGCACTTTTTTCAGAGGCTATAGATAAAGAAAAAAAGAAATTCGAGAATTCTAAGGCGGTATTTAAGGAGATTCTAATGAGAAGAAAAAAGAAAATACTCAATCTAGCTTTCATTGCTTCAGAAACGGGTATTTCCAAAAGAGATTTTGAGAATATGCTACCTTATGAAAAAGAGCTTTTTGAGGCTGTTGTTAAATCTTTAGAAAAAGCTGAAGAGTTAATAAATGCCGAGATGAGCGGAAAAAACTTGGAAAATAGCTTTACTTTAGTGAGATTTTTAGAAGATATTCCTGCTTTTTTTAATTCTGATGGCGAAGAACTAGGGCCATTTTCAAAAGGGGAAATAGCTAACATAGACAAAGATATAGCAGAAATATTAGAAAAAGATAAGAAAATAGAACTATTAGAAGATTAAATAAAAAGTTATAAAATATTTTTTATTTGTTTTTTAATGGAAGAACTTTGTATTCGTTGTAAGGGAAAGGGTTTTTGTGGAAGAAGCCATTGTAAAATTCTAGAAAAAGTTAAAAAATTTTCTCCAAAAGTAAAAGAGCATTTTTCAGGGAACAGCCCGCCAGAGATTTTTGTTGGAAGAAGCAATTATCCAAATGTTTTCTGTGGAATTTTGGCTCCAGATGAAAAAGAAGAAAACACTGAAAAGATGTCCATGCCAGAAGTCTGGGTTAAGGAAAATATGTCGATAGATGAAATTTTGTCTAACAGAGCAAAAATGGTTTATGCAAGAAACAAAGAAAACATAAAAATGCAAAAAGGAATCAAAAACACTCTGCAAGAACTTTCATTGTCTTCTAAAGAAGTCTCAACAGAGTTTTTTCTTTACAAAAAACCTTCGTTAAGTTTTTCCGCTTCAAAATTTTTTTCAATAATGGCTAATCCCGCCCCATTAAAAAAAGCAATAATCGAAGAAAATGTTGTTGTGCCTAAAAAAGTTGATTATTTGGTTTCAGATATTCATGCAAAAGCAAATGAGGCTATAAATGAACTTTACCAATCAAATATTCCAACGAGCCATATACAAAAATTATTCTCGGCCGGACTCTTGGGAACGAAGAAAAATAGAAAGCTTGTTCCTACACGATGGTCTATAACTGCTGTCGATGATGCAATAGGAAAAAAACTTCTTGAAGGAATAAAAGAATTTTCTTCTATAAACGAGTTTTTAATTTTTGAAGAATACTATAACGGCAATAAGTTTGAAGTTTTGTTTTTGCCAGGTTTTTTTGAGTTTGAAGTTATGGAAACAACTTTTCAAGGAGGTTTGTGGGGAACAAAAACAAGCACTGTTCATGATTATGAGTCTTTTTTTGGAAGAAAGAGCTATGCCGAAAATGTAATCGGTGCTTATTATGCTGATAGATTGGCTTGTTTAGAGTATTTAATGAAAATGAAAAGGCAAGCAAAAGTTATTGTTTTTCACGAGGAGAGAGAGGAATATTATGCTCCACTCGGGGTTGGCATTATAAGAGAAACTCTTAGGCGAGCTTTTGAAAAAGAGCCAAAAAAATTTAACTCTCTGAACGAGGCTTTAGAGGAAATAAAAAGAGGCCTCAAGTCGGAATTTGAGAAATATTTGGCTCTATCAAAGATAATTCCGAACTATGGAAAGCAGAAAAGTTTGGCAGAGTTTTATTAAAAGTTAAATTATTTAAACTATTAGTTATCAAAAAATATATGCCTCAAAACAAAAAAATAAGAATTTTAGCAGCAGGCGATATTCATGGAAGCAATGCAATAGCCGAAGAACTCGCAAAAAAAGGAGAAAAATACAAAGTTGATTTAGTTGTTCTTTGCGGAGACTTAAATGATCCTTTAAGAAAGGAAAGTATAGTCTCGCCATTTAAAAAAAGAGGTTTAGAGGTATTGTTTGTTCCTGGAAATTGGGATATGGATTTAGATATAAAATTTCTAGAAGAAAATTATTCTCTAAAAAATCTTCATCTAACTTATCACAGAAAAGGGGAGGTTGAATTTGTTGGAATTGGAAATCCAAACTTAAACTTTAGACACTCTAAAAGAGATTTTTATTATCTTGACAAATTATTGACTGAATTAAATAAAAAAAGCACAAAAAAGGTTGTTATTTCTCATCTTCATCCAAAAAACTCTTTAGCAGAATTTTCTGGAGTTGAAGGAAGCGATATATTAAGCAAAATAATTGAAAAGCATTCGCCAGATTTTGTTTTTTGCTCGCATATACATGAAGCAGAGGGCCTAGAAACAAAAGCTAAAAAAACAAAAGTTTTGCATGTTGGTCCAAGAGGAAAAATTATTGAAATTTAGGAGTATTGCTAACTAATGCGTTCTTATTCTCTTCTTGTTTTTTTTTTGATTTATGCTAACAAAGAAGAAGGTGTTCTATAAATTTCTGATTCTTTGTCCTCTTTATCTTCTTTGTCTTCATCCTCTTTAAGAGCTGTTTTTATACCTAAGATAAGCCCTCTAATAGAAAGATCAGCTATGTAAGAAATTATAATATACAAAAAGAAATCAACAAAAAAATACCAAAAATTAAATCTAAAAGGTTTTTCTTCTAAAGCTGAAACCGAAATAAATGTTAGAGGATATCCAACCTTAAATAAAGAACCCTTTCCTATTTCTTCTCCTTCAGGGCTTAGCACTGATGAAAAAGAAAAACTTTTGTATAGACTATATCCCGCGGCTAAAATAAGAAGAATGCAAAAAACATAAGTCATTATTTGTGTAGGTACAAAAAAACTTCCTGCTTTTTTATTCAATGCTTTTTCTAAGTCTTCTTTCTTGACAGGGACCATTACAAATTCTTCTCCTTTAATTGTTTTTGTTTTTAGTTCAGGGTATTTATTAGAAGAATAATTGTTAGAAACCTCTTTATTTTGAGTAGCGAAATTTACTTTAGGATTTGCACTTTTGAGAATATCTTCTTTTTTTAAATTGTCTTTATTATCTTCTTTTGCATTTTGTTCTTCAAATGCTTTGCCAAACTTATTTAGATAGGCTTCTTTATATATTTTTTTAAACAATTCAACATTATAACCTTTTTCTTTTATTTCCTTAATTAATTCATCATAGCTCTTTTTATCAATATAAAAAGAAAGATATTTTCTAAGGATCGATTCTTGATCTTTTGAGTCAATCACCTCTTCTCCCATAAAAATAAAGAAAATTTTTCTTTTATATATTTTACTACTCTTTTAAACTATCTCCCCGTACCCTACCAATCTCCAGTGGCCTTGAATATTTCTTGCAATTCCAACCGATTCTCCTTTTAAAGGAACAATTGGCACTTTAAGGTTTATAGAAAAAGAATTTTCTTTCACTTCTTTTACTATTCCAACTGTAGTAGAACAATTAACGCTCAGCATCAGCATTTCGCTAGCTTTTATTTTTTCAGGTTTAACGTGCCCATCAATACCGAATATTTCTTCAAATAATTCGTATTTGACTGATATTGATTCTGTTTGATCTGGCAAAACTCCTTCTAGTGAAACAACTTTTCCTGCTAAAGAATCTCCTTTTGTTAATATTGGATCAAGATCTGTTTCAATGGCTATGCTGCCACCAGGGCCACATTCTTTTAGAGAAATGCTACCTCTCATGATTGAGTTTATTTTTGTTTTTATTTTTTCATAAGTTATTTGGTTTTGTTTTTTAACTTGCCTTCCTGGAAGAATTTCAATTTTATCACCAACTCTTAAAAAACCTCTTTTTATTGTTCCACCCAAAACGCCTCCGTGAAGTTTTTGAACATCTGTTCCAGGTTTATTTATATCAAAACTTCTAGCAACAAGGAATAAGGGGTTTTCATCTTCTTGTCTTTTTGGAATTGGAATTTTACAAAGTTCTTCTAAAAGAATATCTATATTAACATTTTGTTGTGCAGATATTGGAACTATTGAGGAATCTTCATACGAAGTGTTCTTAATTAAATTTTTTATTTCTTGATAGTTTTTTATTGCTTGTTCTTTAGTAACAAGATCTATTTTGTTTTGGGCAATTATTAGATATGGAACTTTTTTAGCTTTTAAAGCCATAAAATGCTCTCTTGTTTGAGGTTTTATTCCTTCGTTCGCAGCCACCACTAGTATTGCAGCGTCTATTATCGCTGCTCCAGAGAGCATTGTTGCCATAAGCATTTCATGTCCAGGGGCATCAATAAAGGTTATTTGCCTTATTGGTTCGCCTTCTGTATTTTTGTCCGTTGTTAGTTTTCCTTCGTTTGTTCTTTTGACAATTATGTCTGCGTAGCCCAATCTAATTGTAATTCCCCTTTTTAGTTCTTCAGAATGCTCGTCTGCCCACTTCCCAGAAAGACGATAGAGCAAAGTTGTTTTTCCGTGATCTATATGTCCGACAATCCCTACATTAATAACTTCCAATTCTTTTTCCATAGATAAACAAAACAAAATTCATTTAAAAAGTTATTCTCTTTTAAGAATGAATATATTAAATGCATCAATAATTCTGAATATCATTTCAACAGAAAATATAAACAAAAGATATATTATGATATTGTTAAATAGAGAAGATATTTCAGAAAACTTTTGTATGAAAAAGCTTAATTCAATAGTTTGCTCGCCACTCAATACAAAAAATAAAAAAGTCAGAGGAAAAATTGTAGCCAAATCCTGAGAAATTCTCTCTTTGAAAAAGGAGGTTGCTCTTATTGAGGCAACTAGAGCTGCTGATATCATTAAAACCTGATCAACTGAAAAATTTTTTGCCATTAAAAAAACAAAAGCCGAATAAAAACCAAACCATAAAAATACAAAAACAGGCACTATAACTAAGTACTCTACCACATAGAGAAAAAATCCTAAAAAAGAGAGTTCTGTTGAATTTTGGCTTGCTCTTTTCATAAAATTAAAATCGAGAAGATTTTTTCTAGAAAAAATTTTACAAGTGTAATAAACAAAAATAGAATAAATAGTTATTCCTAAAAAAATGCCTATTAGTTTAATTACCAATTGTTGAACAGGGTTTAATGAAGAGAAAAATTCCTGGATAAAAACCAAACCTTCTTTTTCTATCTCCATAAAAAATACTAAAATTTTAGATTAATAAACTTATTCTTTTTTTTCTTCTTTTTTAATGAAAAGTTCAGAAGCTTTTGTTTTTCCTTCTTTAACTACTTTTGTGTTAATTTGCACAGTGTCTTGGGAAATCTCTTTTCCTCTTATTGTTTTTCTTCTTCTTATACCCTCGGTATTGTCTTTCATTCCCTTTCCTTTTTTTAGAATTATTTTTTTTAAGAAAGGCCCAGTAAAATTCTTTAATCCTGGAAAACCTGCCTTATCAGAAGTGCCCGTAATCTCTAACTCATATCCCTCTAACTCTGGAGAGATCAATTCCCCTTTTATTTTTTCCCCTATTGAAAGACCAACTAATTCCTCTTTGCCCGTTTCGTATTTTCTTGTTATTCCATTATGAGATACATTTATTTTAAATGCCATAAAAAAGACTCTAAACTATGATTTATAAATTTAATGTTTACAAAATTATTTTTTTCTAGCCCACTTTAATTTTTTTGGGTCTCTGCCCATATGAGAGTACTTTCTACACTTTGAAGAGCAATAAAACTTCAGATTTCCATCTTTTTGAACTTCTGTCAAACCTCTTGGTATTTCATACTCTTTTTTACAAAAAGAGCATTTTGGCATTTTATCCTCCTGGAGATCTTCTTGTTAGTTTTCTAGCTTCGATTTCAGTTTCTCTGAGCATGAGAATTTCTCTTGTTTCTATTGGTCCTTTAACATTTCTTCTTATTTGTTTTCCTTTGTTTTTTCCTTGGAGAACTCTGCATTTTACCTGGGTTAGCTCTCCACGCATACCTGTTCTTCCTAAAATTGCTTCAACTACCGCGGGAACAGCACCGCCTTCTTCCATTATTTTTTCTGTTCCTTTTGATGAAGAAGAACTTTCTTCTTTTATCTTTTTTTCTTTTGCCATATTACTCTAAAGCAGATAAATCTGCTTCGCCTTCTTTAATGATTGCAACGGCAGAAGTGGCTACAGAAATGCCAGAAGAAATACCAAGTTTTTCTTTTGAATCTACTTCAGCGTATTTTATTCCTTTTTCTTTGGCAAGAATTGGTAAGTGTTGAACAATTTCTTTTGGATTAACATCTTTAGCGACTATAACGGCTTTTGCTACCCCTCTTTCAAGAGTTTTTGTAACTTCATTTACACCTCTTTCAACTTTTCCCGTCTTTGCAGCTTTCTCTACGATTTCATATGCGTTTGCCATTTTTAAATGATATAAAATAATTATTAAAAAGTTGATTTTTAAATCTTTGGTTTAGACGCCTTCTTCAGCGCCGCCTTCTTGGCTTATTAGTTCTTTGAATCTGTCTTCAAGAGCTTTTTCTTCTTCTTTAATTTTTTCTTCTTTTTTCTTTTTCTTTTTTGGTTCTTCCAGAATAAGTTTCTCTCCGACAAAATCTTCTAATGATGGAAGTTCTTTTTTTATTTCATAAGCTTTCATATACTCTCTGGATAAAAGCCAAAAAAACAAACCAAGAGATTTGTTGCTGTGATTATTGCCTATAATAACAAAGTCTATGTGATAAGTATTGTTATTGGTGTTACAAATTCCTACTATTGGGACTCTTATTTTTATCGCGTCATTTAATACATTTTTGTCTAACCAAGGGTCGCAAATAAAAATCATTTTAGGTTCTAAGAAATTTGACAAAGAGACATTTGTTAAAATTCCCGCTGGATACTTTTTTGTAAAAACTTTCACACCTGTTAATTCAGAGAACATATTGGCTGCTCTCCAACCAGCCTCTCTTTTGCAGCACAAAAACCATTCATTAGGTTTAAACTTGACAATAAAATCAATAGCATCTTTTAATTTTTTATCTACTAACAAAGTATTCAAAATAGCTAAACCATCGGCTCTTCTTCTATAAACATATTTTTTCATCGTCGGTGTAACTGCCCTAGTGCCAAGATAAGAAGCTGTTTTAACATAGTCTTCTAAAGGGGTTAAAATTGTCTCATCTTTTGATTCTTTTTTTTGTTTTTCTTGAGTTTCTTCTTTATCCAATGATTTTTCGTTCTCTTCTTTATCTTCAACTTTTTTTCTTGGCATGTTTACTCCAAATTGATAAAAAGAATAGAAAAAGTGCTTTTTTAAAGCTTATGAATTTCTTTTTGTATATCGATTAATCTTCTTAGCTTTATTAATCTTTCTTCTCCTATAAGTCCTGTTTTTATGTAATCTGCTCCAAAGCCAACAGCATAATCAGCTAAGATATTATCCATTGTTTCTCCAGATCTATGGGAAAATATCATCTTTATTCCATGCTTTTTACAAAAATCACAAACCTTTTTTACTTCCAATAAAGAACCTATTTGGTTTGGTTTTATAATGACTGCATTAATTGATTTTAGCTGATATGCCTTTTTTACTCTTTCAAGATTTGTTGTAGTCAAATCGTCTCCAACAATTAAACAATTTTTTTTAGTTTTTTCAACAAAATAAAGCAAATTCTTAAAAGAAAGAAAATCTTCCTCCTGGAAAGGATCTTCAATATAAAATAAATCAAAATCGCTGATTAAATCCTGTATGTACTCTAATTGTTCCTCTCTTGTTCTTAAGAATCTTTTATTTTTGTAGTCATAATTTTCTCCGTTAAAAAAACTAGAAGCAGCAATATCAACTCCAATGTTTAAGTCAAATTTTCTTGCAACATCCCTCATTATCTCTAAAACTTCTTGGTTAGGGAGAGAAGTTATTATTGCATTTTCGTCGTTTGTTCTTATAAAAAACTTTTTTTCTTTCCAGCGAATTTTTCCTTTGGCTTCAAAATATGCGAGAATATTTTTAGAAACTGCCTTTGCTATATTTTTCTCCTTAGCAATAAAAAGAAATTCTTGGAAATCAGGCTTTTTTTTGTGCGTGCGGGTATGAAGACCGCCTCCGACTGCATTTCCTACGGGCAGAGGTATTTTTGGTTTTTCATTGTTAAGTATAAACTGATAGGCCTCTAAATTTCTTTCTTTTGCAGCTGCTTTTAGCAGAGCCCCTTCTATGGCGTACCACACGTTTCCACCAAGCGATTCATTGTTTTTTTCAAATTCTAACAATAAAAATTCTATTTTTTGTAGATCCTCAAAATAATTAAACTTAATCTCTTTTTCAACTAAAATACTTAGGAAAATATTAGCAAGTTTTACAGAATGTTTAACGCCTTTCTGATTAAAGTCAGGTACTTCGTTTTTTCCTTTTGATTTACCTGAAGGTGCAGAACAAAAAAATTTTCCTCTGCTAGTTTTTATTGCTACTTCAATAGTTCTCTCTTTTCTAGAGTTTTTTATTATTTTTGCTTTCGCCTCTTTTATAAACATAAAAAAATAAAGAAAAAGCTCTTTTTAAATGTTTTTTAATACAAATTAATATTCTAATTCAAATTCTCCAATTTCCTTTTTAAGAACTTCTAAATCTCTTAAATTAATTTCTGTTTTTTGAGATTTTTCTTCTATCTGTTTGTTCAATTCTTCAAAAGACGAATCTAAAAGTTTTTGATCTTTAACAATTTTTACTTTTTCCCCCTCGATTAAAAAAGTGTTCTTTAAGAAGAAAATTTCTTTTTTTGTTCCTTTTATGAGAAATCTCTTTCTGTCTAGAGATAAGAATTCGCATCTTTGGGAATACTCAATCAGAGCATTTATAATCTCGTTTGCTAGTTTTCTTGCTTGTTCAACCTCATTTATTTCTTTGCCAGTCATTAAATCTTTAGGGACATCTTTTTTCTTTTTTTCCTCAAGAATTTCTTTTTTTACCTTTGAGATATATTCTAATGATTCTAAAAATCGTTTTGGCATTCTTCCTTCATTTATAAATTCTTTTTCAAATCTCTTTAATATCTTTTTTTCCCCTTTAACTTTCAACAAGGACTCTAGCATACCAAAAACCTGCTCATAAACTTCAGCTATTGATTTTTTTTGAACCCTTGCTTCAATTTTCTTTCTTATCTCTTTAAGTTTTTTTAGATAGTCAAGAGATTTGTTAAACAGATCTTCTAACTCCCTGCCACTGACTTTTTTTATCTTTCCATGTTCGTAACCTTTATAATATTTGATCATAATTTCTTCTGCTATATCAGCATATTTTTTGTCAAGAAGTTTTTCTTTTTCAACTATTATTTCTCTGAACAAACGAACAGTCTCTCTTGTTGTTGGCGGAGCTAACCCATAAAGCATTAAAATTCCTTGGGTAGGCATTATAACTCCCCAATACAAATCAATAACCACTATATCCAGAATTCTTCTATTGACATTCTCTTCTAATCTATCTCCGGAAGCCATAAACATATCAAGAGCTTCGGGAGTTGGTTTTATTTTGCCCATTCTTAAAAGAGATTTCCAAGGCAAAAATGTTCCTCTGTCATACAAAGGAATTCCGTCCCTAATAAAAGTAAAAAAAACAGGGTTAGCGTCTTTAACTCCTTCCCAAAACTCTGTTAAGAGCCAAACTTGAACATTTAGAACATTTTTTACACTAGCTATTGCTGTTGCTTCTTGAATGTACTGAAAGATTATAGCTCTTAGTTTTTCTTTTAATTCCAATCTAGGCATTTTTTTTACATCTGTGTCGTCTATAATAATTCCAACATCAACATCAGAGGTGGGTTTTGCTTCTCCTCTAACAAGAGAACCAAAAAAAACATAACTTGTTACATATTTTTCAAATTTTTTTAAGACAAAAGTTTTATGTAATTGAGTAACTCTTAAAGCTCCAAGAATACCTTTATCATAAATAGGAAAACTCATTGCCATCGCTTCAATAATGTCATATTTTGAATCCAAACACAGATTCCACAAATCAACAGGTGTGAGCAAGTGAATCCAAATTCTTTGTTCTATTTCTTTTGCTATTTTAATGAGTTCAATTTTTATTTTTTGTATTTCCTTAAATTGCTCTTCTGGAATAACAACAAGAACATGAATAAGCTCTTTTTTTGTATCCTCTTCTGAAATTAAGTATTCTTCTTCAATTTTTTTTGAGGTTTGCTGAGGAATTAAACCAATTGCTTCGATAAACTTAAACTTCTCGCAAGCCTGTTTTTGAAATTTTTCTAAACCTTCTTTTATTTTTTTCATTGCTTCTTGTACTTCTTTTTCAAGAGGGTTTATTGTCGGTAGATCACCAATTTTTGATTTAGGGATATAATTTTCAGAAACAGAGTTTTCTACACTCTCCTCTTGTTTTTTTGTAGCCATAATCTAAAAAGAAAAAATAGGTTTATAAACTTGTTGATAACAAAAACTTAAAAACCAACATTACTATTTTTTTTTATGAAAATCCTTTCATTGCACTGCGATTATATAAAGTTTAAGCCGGTAAAAAAAGCTATAAAAGAGCCGGAAGAACTTTCAGAAGAAAGAAAAAAAGAAATTGAAGTTAAAGAGCCTTTGGTGATTTTTACAGCTGTTGAAAGTTGCGACGAAGAAAATTTTGAAGAAATCCTCTCCAAATATCTTGAGAACATTCTTGATTTGAAGAAGATGGTTAAAGCAGAAAAAATTGTTCTTTATCCTTATGCACATTTGTCTTCTGAACTTTCAAAGCCAGATTTTGCCCAGAAAGTTTTAGAGAAAGCAGAAGAAGAATTAAAAAAACAAAAAATCGAGGTTTATAGAGCTCCTTTCGGTTATTACAAAGAGTTTGAACTAAGATGTAAGGGACATCCTCTAGCTGAGTTAAGCAGAGAGATAAGGTTAAAAGAGGAAATAACAAAGGAAAAGTTATCTAAAAAAATAATTCAAAGAGAAGAACAATATGACTATAAAAAACTTTTAGCAACTATTTCAAAAGCAAAGTTAGATACTTCAAAATTAGAACCAAATGACCATAGAATTATAGGACAAAAACTTGATTTATTTTCTTTTTATGATGTTGCTCCTGGAATGGTTTTTTGGCATCATAATGGGCTTATTATAAAGAACGAGATTGAAAATTATTGGAGAGAAGAACACAAAAAAGAAGGTTACAAGGAAATCGAAACTCCGCAAATTCTTGATAAAAAGCTCTGGCAGATTTCTGGTCATTGGGAAAAATACAAAGAAAACATTTTTTTAACAGAATATGAAGGAAGAGAGTTTGCTATTAAACCGATGAATTGTCCGGGTGGAATGCTTGTTTATAAAAGTTCGCCGAAGAGCTACAAGGATTTACCTTTGAGGGTTGCTGAAGTTGGTGTTGTTCATAGGCAAGAGCTTTCAGGTGTTTTAGGTGGTTTATTCAGAGTTATAAAAATAACACAAGATGACGCTCATATCTTTTGTGAAGAGGAACATTTAGAAGAAGAAGTTTTGAAAATAATTAACTTAGCAAAAAGAATTTATTCAAAATTCAATTTGAACTTTCATCATTTAGAGCTTTCAACTAGGCCAGAAAAAAGAATTGGAAGCGATGGGCTCTGGGATAAAACAGAGAAAATATTAGAGAATGTCCTGAAAAAAACAAAGATTGATTATAAAATAAATGCTGGTGATGGTGCTTTTTATGGTCCGAAAATTGATTTTCATTTAGTTGATTCACAGGGAAGAACTTGGCAGACAGCAACAATTCAATTAGATATGGCAATGCCGGAGAGGTTTGATTTGACTTACATAGACAAAAATGGCCAAAAGAAAAGACCTGTTATGTTGCATAGAACAATTTTAGGGAGCTTTGAAAGATTCATTGGGGTTTTGCTTGAAAGCACAAACGGAAATTTGCCAACTTGGCTTTCTCCAGTTCAAGTGAGGGTTTTAAGTTTTACCGATAGAAATGTTAAAGCAGCAGAAAAGGTTTTGGAAAAATTGAAAGAAGAAGGAATAAGGGTGGAAGGAGATTTTTCATCTTCAACAATGGGAGAAAAAGTTAGAAATGCTATCTTAATGAAAATTCCTTATATTATAACTATTGGCGACAAAGAGGAGAAAAATAACACAATAACAATAAGAAAACGCGGCGAGGAAAAATTAAGGAGCGATGTTAAGCTTGAAGAATTCTTGGAAGAGTTGAAGGATGAAATTAGGGAGAGAAGATAAGATTCCCAACACTAAAAACGCAACGCTTAATATTAAGAAAATTCGGCGAGAAAAAAACAGATGAAAAAGATATAGTTGAAGGCCTAAACAATTTTAATGTAGCAAAATGGCTTCTGCTTGTTCCTTATCCTTACAAGAAAAAAGATGCTAAAAAATGGATAAAACATTGTCAAGAAAACTACAAGAAAAAAGAAAGTGATTCTTACGAATTTGCTATTGAGCTTAAGGAAGAGAAAAAGCTTATCGGTGGAATTAGTTTGTCAAAAATAAACAAAGAGCAAGCAACAGCGAATGTCGGCTATTGGTTAAATCAAAAATATCACCGAAAGGGTTATGGAAGCGAGGCATTGAAAACCGTTCTTGATTTAGCTTTTAAAAAATTAAAACTAAGAAGAATTGAAGCAAGTGTTTTTGCTGGAAATCCTTCTTCTGGAAAATTGCTTGAAAAGTTCGGAGCAAAGCAAGAAGGAATAAAAAGAAAAGCTAAAATTTGAAAATCAGACGGAAAAATCAAAGATGAATTAATTTATGGGCTGTTGAAAGAAGAATATATTAATACTTCTTTATAACAATCCTTAAAAATAAAAAAATATTTTTTTAATTATGGTTGATAAATCTGATTATGTTTTACCTGAAAATTCTCAAAGATATGTCGGAAAAGACGCGCAAAGAAACAACATTTTAGCTGCAAGGATAATTGCCGAAACAGTAAAAACAACTCTTGGTCCAAAAGGAATGGACAAAATGCTCGTTGATTCTCTTGGAAACATTACGATAACAAACGACGGGGCAACAATTCTTTCTGAGATGGATGTTCAGCATCCTGTAGCAAAAATGATGGTTGATTTGGCAAAAACCCAGGAAAGCGAAGCAGGTGACGGAACAACAAGCGCTGTTATGCTTGTCGGAAAATTACTTGAAAATGCGGAAAAACTCCTAGACAAAAAAATTCATCCTTCAATAATTTGTAATGGCTACAAGCTAGCTTGTGATAAAGCAGTGGAATTTTTAGAAGAACTTTCTTTTGAAATATCAAGAGAAGAAGAGCTCTTAAAAATTGCCCAAACAGCCATGACGGGCAAAGGAGCTGAATTTTCAAAAGACAAGCTAGCAAAAATCGTCGTAGAAGCCGTTAAATCAGTTATAAGGGAGAACAATCAACTGGACTTGGAAGATATAAAAATAGAAAAGCAAAAAGGCGAGTCGGTTTTTGAAAGCGAGCTTGTAAAAGGGATTGTTTTAGATAGAGAGAAAACTTCAATTGACATGCCTGGAAAAATAGAAAATGCAAAAATTGCGATTTTTGATTGTCCTCTTGAAGTGAAGAGTTTAGACAGAGAAACTAGAATTTCAATTGACTCTCCCGAAAAATTTAGAAGTTTTATTGAACAAGAACAAGAAATTCTTTTGGCAATTGTAAATAAAATAAAAGAAGTCGGGGCAAATGTTGTTTTCTGTCAAAAAGGAATCGATGATGTTGTGCAATTTCTTTTAGCAAAAAAAGGAATTTATGCTGTAAGAAGAATTCCTAGAAGCGATATTCAAAGAATTTCAAAAGCGACCGGTGGAAAAATTGTTTCAAAAGTAGAAGAAATAACGGAAAACGATTTAGGTTTTGCAGAGTTAGTAGAGGAAAAAAAGATTGGAGAAGACAGAGTTACCTATATTACTGGTTGTAAAAACCCAAAATCAGTTAGCATTGTAATTAAAGGCGGAGCAGAACAAGTTTTAGAAGAAACGGAGAGGGCTTTAAGAGATGCATTAGGAGATGTTGCTTGTGCTGTAAAGGAACAAAAAGTCGTTGTTGGCGGAGGAGCAATAGAGGCCGAGCTTGCTAGAAGATTAAGAAATTTTTCTCAAAAGCTTGGTGGAAGAGAGCAGCTTGCTGTTGAAGAATTTGCTAATGCGTTAGAGTTTATTCCTATAACTTTGGCTGAAAATGCAGGACTAGATCCATTAGACATTTTAACAGAGCTAAAAGTTGCCCATGACGCTGGTAAAGTTTATTTTGGACTAAACTTGTTTTCTGGAGAAATTGAAGATTGCTTGGAAAAAGGAATCTTAGAGCCATTAAAAGTTAAAAGACAAGCAATTTCTTCTGCTTCTGATTTAGCAATAATGATTTTAAGAATAGATGATGTTATTGCCTCAAAACCATCAAGAAAAAGTTATAATGAAAAAGAGGAAATTCTTGACTAGACAAATCTTTTTAAACACAAATTTATTTAATTTTTTATGAAATTTTTGGAGAAGAAAAGAGGGCAAGTAACTTTATTTATTATTTTAGGAATTCTGATAGCTGGAATGATTATTTTAGGTTTTATTTTTTTTAGAGATAAACTGCCTTTTTTCAGGCAGAACTATTTTCAAGATGTTCAAGATTATTATTATTCTTGCTTAGAAAAAATTACTGAAGAAGGGGTAAATATTCTCTCTTCAAGAGGGGGTTTTATAGAAGTTTCTTCTTTTGAATCTGGTTCTCCATTTATGCCAACCTCTTCAGAGCTGAACTTTTTTGGTAATCCTGTTCCCTATTGGTTTTATGTTAGCGGGAATAATCTGGCAAGGAAAAATGTACCTACAAAGCAAACTATGGAAAGAGAATTAGAAAAGTATATTACAGAGAACATTAGGAGATGTGATTTTAAAGAAATGGAAGAAAGAGGCTATTTTATTTATTACTCTCCTAACGAAGAAATTTCTGTAGATATAAAAGACGAAAAAATTGTTGTTGATTTAACCCAGGATATCTCTGTTTTCAAAGGCGATAAGTCGTCCTCTTTTAGAAACCATAAGATAGAGTACAAAACAAAATTGGGAAAATTTTATGATATTGCTAAAAAAATTTACGATTACGAAATGGAAGGATTATTTTTGGAAAATTACACGATGGACATTCTCTATAACTATGCTCCCGTTACAGGTGTTGAAATTCAGTGTTCTCCTATTGTTTTTAATAAAGAAGACATAAGAAAAAACCTAACCCAAGCAATTTCAACTAATTTAGCAAACATTAATTTTAAGGCAAAGAAAAACGATTATTTTTCAAAGGATTTAGGAATAAAAATAAAAGATAATGTCATGCTCATGTACTCTCCCGTGTGGCCCACAAAAATAGAGATTTACGGAGATGAAGTGGCTTATCCTGTTGGTGGTGGAAAAGGCATGGAAATTTTAGGATTTTGCTATGTCCCTTATCATTTTGTTTATGATATTGTTTATCCTGTTTTAATACAAGTTTATGATGAGAAAGAACTATTTCAGTTTGGAATGGTTGTGGTAATAGATAAAACTCAGCCAAGAGAAGCGATTTATAAAGACGACTTTACAGGAGAAGACCTTGACATTTGCAAAAATATGGTTAATGATCTTTTTATTAGTACCAAGGATTTGTCTGGAAATCCTGTTGAAGCAGATATTGATATCAGCTGTTTAAATAGTGGTTGCTTTCTTGGAAGGACAAGATTATCTAATAATATTGCTTTATTATCTACAAAAGTTCCTCCATGTGTAAATGCTGTTTTAACAGCAAATAAAGAAGGGTATTCTAGTGGAAAGAAGATAATATCTACAAATGAGGAAAGTCAGGCAGAATTAATATTGAAGAAAAAATACAAACTAAGGATAGATCTTGGCAATGTTCAAGGAAAAGCATTTGTTAGATTTGAAGGTGACGATCACTCTTATTCTGTTGTTTATCCTGAAAATAGAGAGATTGAATTAGTTGAGAGTTATTATAACATAAGCGTAATGGTGTTTAAAAATTCAACACTTGTTATCCCTTCTTTTACAGAAAAAAGATGTTTTGATATCCCAGCGAGCGGCATTAAAGGAATTTTTGGCAAAGAAGAAAAGAAATGCGTTGATGTTGTAATTCCGGAACAAAAGATAGAAAATGTTTTGATTGGAGGAGGAAAAGGAGTTGATTACTTTTTTGAAGATGAATTGAAAAATGCAAAAACTATTTTAATGGATGTTTCCATGTTTAAAGAACCGACAAGTTTAGAAGAAATTGCAGATAATTATATAAAATTGGAGGACTCTTTTGTTGGAGTTACTTTAAAATGAAAGCAAAAATTTTGTTTTTGATAGTATTTTTCTTTTTGATGTCTTTTTCTTTAGCAGAGGTTTTTGTTGGTCCTGCTTCAGATAGCTATTTTAACAATGTTCAAGAGACACCTTCTTTTTCAAATTATTATTCTTCGCAAGATCTTGCTGATTTTTGGCCCATATTGAAAGATATGCGAGATGGCAGATGCGAAGCAGCGACGGATTTTGCGGTTATGATTCCTCCGGGCGGTTGTACTCCTTCTGTTGTAAGAAGTGATCTTTTGGCAGAACAGAATGTTCCAGTGTTTTGCAAGCTTGTTTCTGTTCAATTAAATCCTTTAATAAGAACTTCTGCTATAAAGTCAATAACTTTTAAAGGAGATTATCCTAAAGAAGTTGCAGGAGTCAGATTTCATCCAAACAGAGCTGGAACAAATGTTATTTCTAATACTTTGCTAAACAATCCTATTGCTAATGAAGTCGGTTATGTTGTCATAATTCTTAAAAAAACACCTAACGAAAGCGCTCAAACAAAATGGATTTCTGTAAATTTGACAGCCAATCTTGTTTATGATGCGGAAGGTGCTTTTGGATTAGGGAAATCAGATTTTTATCTGGAGAGTATGTCTGATGAAGAATGGGAAATAAAAGCCCTTTATAACTCTTTTTGGCTTGGAAAAGGGTATGTTAGATTGTTGGATGTTGATAAAGACAAAGCAAGAATTGCAATTTATTTAAATGACAAAAATAGGCCTTATAGAGAGATGACTTTAAAAGAGGGTCAGACAAGCGAAATAATGTACTTGCCGGGAATGTATTGCTTGGCTGGAGTGAAATTAAGAGTTAATTCTATTTCAGGGGTAGAGGATAGTGCTTTATTAAAAGTAAATAATGATTTTTCTTGGGTAAGAGCAGGAACAGAAATTCTTAATGGAAGGTGTCGCGTTATTGATATGGTTGTTGACCCTATGGAAAATGGCGAAATAAAATTAAGATGTCAGGGGGTAAAAGATGACATAAGGTTAAGTTTAAAAATTGCCTTAAAAGCAAATATAACAATAAATAATACTAATAAAATCCATAGTGTTGGTAATATTGTCCTAGAAAAAATTGACAATAAGAATTGGTATTTAGTTTATACAACAGAAAAATCAAAAATTAGAATTGCTAATGAAAGAAGAGCTTACGCTGTTTTAATCTCTGAAAGAAGTGAGCAAGAACCAAGTTTTGAAAAAATTAAGATATTAATAGATGGTATTGAAAAAGTTGAATATTTAAGAGACTTAAATAGTTACGATGATTTTATAAGGGAATTAGAAAAAAATTCTCGTTTAAAAAATGGAAGTGATTTTGTTGTTTTGTTTCCAGAAGTAGAAATTAGAATAAAAGACACAATCTTAAAACTTAATTCTGTTGGAACAGAGTTTGATAAAGGTAAGGATTCTAGTTTAGAAAGTAATAAACAACAAATAGAGGAGTACTATGGAAAATATGAAACTGCAGTTAAAAATCTGGCAAGAGATTTTCCAAATACGAAAGAGCCTGAATCTAATGATGTTTTTGCAGAAAAAGCTTATATAGAACAGATAGAAATTTTAACAAAACTTGTAGATTTAGGTTTAAAAACAGAAACAGAACTTAACCAACTAAAAGAAGAGTTCTTAGAAAAATATCCGAGATCCGTATATTCTTCAAAATTACAAATAGACTTGTTGACCTCAAAAACATATGATAGAAGAAATAGTAGCGTTGTAGTGAATATAAATGGAATAAATAACTTAATCTCCTTACAAAAATTTGAAGTTGTTTCTCCAAACAAGAAATTTGCAGAAGTTTTTGTAAATAATAAAAAGCTCGGGGATTTAAATGAAAATTCTATTTACACTCTTGTTGCTAAAGACGGAAGAAGTTATGGTGATTATATTGTTGTTGATAAAATTTCAAAAAATTCTATTGACATAATTTATTATGAGAATCAAACTTCCAATGAAAAAACAGAAATAAAAGAAATTGGGAAATTTACATTTGGATTGGAGAGCAAAAAAGAAATCGGTTCGCAAAGAAAATATGAGTTTTATTTAAGAAGAATTGACTTGCCTTTGTCTGCTCATGTTTCTTTAATCCCGGAAGAAAAGGGTGCAAGAACAGAAGCGAATTTCACTTTTAAGATTGGAATTGAAAAAAGAATGTTTGAGATAACTCCCGAGAGGGCAAACAAAAGCCTAGAAAGATTGAACAAAACAATAAAGGAATGGGAGAAAAAACTTGAAAATCTAGGAAATTTAGTAACT
>JAVZZP010000003.1:0-11692 GCA_038885615.1 Candidatus Pacearchaeota archaeon | reverse complement strand
CTTGCTTTTTTACAGGGCTTGGTTTGAATGTTAAGAATTTGATAACTGGAGCAAGCGGCGGTGCAATAGCAAGACAAGAAGTAATGAAAGCATATAGAGAATTTTGTGAGAACGAAGTTTCCAGCTATGAAGGAAAAAACAAAGAAATTGCTATGGCGGAATGTTATAACAAGTATAAATCAAACATAAATCAAGATATAGAAGCTTATAAAAGAGCAATTCAAGACGTACAAAATGAGATTAAGGGATTAAGTTTGGATGAATGGAAGAAAAGAAATGTTAATAAACAATTTACTATTGGTGACACAAAAATAAATGCTAACGACTTTTCAAGCTGGGCAGAAGTTAAGAATTATTTAATTTATGAAGCTTACATAAAGAATGGCGGAAATCTAGATAGTGTTACAGGGCAAAATTTGAAGTTAAACCATGAAAGTGATTTGGAAAAATTAAGAAGAAATTCTGAAGAAAGACAAAAAGAAGAGGAAGCAAGACAAAAAATTAAGCAGATTTTTGGTGTTGAAGGAATTACGCCAATTGTTTTAGGCGAGGACAGAGTAAAAACATTTGCTAGAACAGGAATTCAACAAATGATGGTACCTAATTTACCTAGCGAATTAAATAATATGCAATATGAAGCAATTGTTTTTAATGGTGTTGAGTATTTAGTAGGCCTTACATATATAAGCCCAACAAGATATCAAATAAACTCTGAGGCGGTTTTAAAGAAAGATGGTAGTGGCAATTGGGAAAAAGTAGATTTAACTAAAGAAAAAAACAAACAACTTAGAGAAGAACTCTCAAGAATTACAATTATCGATGGAGAAAAATGCGAGTTTCCTTATAAAGAAATGCCTGTTGTTAGATATTATAATCAAAGAATTGCTAAAGGACTTCCGGCTATTGTTCCTTTTGATAATGAAAGCGGTTGGTATGTTAAAGTTTCTGCTGCGCAGGGAAGTTTGGTCTCAAAAGAAGTAAAAGGATATTATGATTCTGGCGACGTAAATTTCTTTTTTGTTTGCAATGTTGGACCAAATGGAAAAGAAGAAGATAAGGGCGGCGACGATATTTGCCAGAGTTTTGACATAAACAATTATGATAAAGTAGAACGTTTTAATGGTTGTTCTGGCTTAACACAAACTGAAATAAAACAACTAGGTGACGATGCAAGGCAGGCAATAAGGCAGGTTGCCTCTCAGTATAATGATGTTATTTCAAAGAAATTAAGCTCAATTTATATAAAAGTTGGTTCAAGAAGAGGGTTCAATGCTAAGGTTGGATTAGATTACGATTCTGAATCGCCGATAGCAGAGTGCTATGATTTTATGTCTGTTGATGATTGCAATATTTTGTTTAATGTTTGCGATCCAATAATTTGTCCTGCTTCTCGTTGCGACTTCGGAGGAAAAATGCCTGTTGATAATGTTATTGCTTCAGGTATTGCAGGAAGTTTGTTCTTATGTTTACCAAATTTCGGAAGCCCAACAAAAGGAAAAGTTCTTGTACCAATTTGTTTAACAGGGGTTCATGCAGGTTTAGATGCCTACCTTTCAATTTTGAGGGCGCAATATCAATGTATGGATGAAGCTATGAAAACCGGAAAATATGTTGGTGTTTGCGATTACATAACTGCGATTTATAAATGCGAGTTCTTTTGGAGAAATGCCCAGCCAATGTTAAAGAATTTTGTTCCTATGGCTTTGGAATTCTTAAATGATCCTACTTCTTTAGGAAGATCAAAAGGCGGTGGGGAGTATTTAACTTTCCAGAGAGCTTGGGATAATATGGAACAAAGCTTGGATTTCTTTAAGAATAAATATTCTGGGACATCATTTAGAAATTTGCAATTCTCAAACACTCAGGAAATTGGAAGCGAGATTTGCAGAAGATTTATAGGAACTTCAATGCCAACAAAAGCAAACTTTAAAGAAGTATTTGCTCCTGATTCTCCAACACAATTTTATGCAGAGTTCTCAGAAATTCCTTTCACAGAAGCAACATCTCCGCCAACTTCTCAATATAAGGTTTTATATCATATTTATGCTGGAAACGACCAATCGGTTAGTTATAGGGTTTATTTAAAAGACCCGCCGGCTTCGCCGCAATACCAAGGACATGCGACAATTTATGTTGCCTCTGGAATTATCGGAAAAGGAAAGTTTGCTTCAGAGTCAAAGGACTTTACAGGGCCGCAAGGTTACAAGCAGTTATGTGTTGAATTAAATGGGGTTGAAAAGTGCGGATTTAAGCAGGTTACTTCTGATGTTGGTATTGAATATTTAAAAAAAATTCAGGTTAAAAAAGAGGCAGAAAGAACAGACATTGTTACAGAAAAGGAGTGTGTTTATGGTGGAAGTTCTATTTTAGGTTTAACTTCATCTTTGAATGTTGAAGAAGATGCTCAAGCATCTTTAACTCCGGAGATTTCAAAAAGAGGGCTTATAAGAATTTGTGCTAGTGAAGACCCTGGAAAAAGCGTTGAGCCAGGAAGATGGGTTCAGGTTGGATATTGCGGAAATCCTAATATAAAATGTTGGCTTGACACGAAATCAATAAACCAAGAAACTGTCGGACTTGTTCAAGCAGCAGGAACTATCAAAAAAGCAGAGAGTATCTTAAAACAAGAGGAAGAGGGCGAATTGAATTTAAGACAAAACGAGGCAAATGTTAATGCAAGACTAAATGAAATTGCAGCCAATATATCAAAATTAACAAATGTCGATGGTGAAATTTCTCAAATAGAAAAATCTCTTAACGAAATTAGAAATGCTTTGGACTACCAAATGGCAAGAGTTTCTTATTTAAGAGCAAAACTTTACGAGCAAGCAGTTATAATTTTGACTAATATGAAAAAACTAGAATTGGCTGTTGAAGTTAGTCCTAAAACTCCGGCAACTACTAATGGTGCTACTGTTAGCAAAACAGAAGAAAACGATGATAGTAATAAAAATTTAGCTTCCTTAAACTTAAATAACGAAATTATATACAGAGGAAAGAAATATGTCGTATATCAAAAAAACGACGAGGCAATCGGATTTGTTTTATTAAAAGCCGACGGAGAAAGAGACCCATCAAACATAAAAAAATGTTCGCTTGCACAAAAAAAGACTGTTAAGGATTGTTTCGGTTAAGGTACTAAATTTTGTGTCTTATATTTTTATTTCTCTTCAGTAAGTTTTTCCTACATAAACAAAATAATCTGCTTTTTTTCCGCAAATTAAGCATTTTTCTTCTTTAATCTTTTCTTTTTCTTCGATCCACAAAGCTTTTGCGCCTTTTGTTTCCGACTTTACCCAATCTTCACATTCCTGATTTTTACAAAGAGGAACCATAGAGATTTTTTTCTCAATTATTGCTTTTTTCAAATCATCTAAATTTTTTGATTCTGTGATTTTGCTCTCAAATAATTTTTTTGTCTTCTCATAGAGATTTTTTTGTATTTCTTCTAAGTTTTTAACAACTTCTTTCTTTAAATTCTCTAATCTAATTTTTTTCTTTTCAGAATTGTCTCTTCTAACTAAAACAACTTCTTCTTTTTCAAGTTCCTTAGGACCTACTTCTATTCTTATTGGTACGCCTTTAAGTTCCCATTCATTAAACTTATATCCTGGAGAGTAATTCTCTCTATCATCCATTATAGGATTAAAATCTTCAACTTCTTTTTTTATCTTATTGCAAAAATCTAATACTTTTTGTTTTGTGTCTTCAAAAATGATAGGGACTATAACAACTTTGTATGGTGCTATTGAAGGTGGCAAAACAAGCCCTTTATCGTCAGAGTGTATAGCAAACATGACCCCAAGCATTCTTGTTGAGATAGCATAAGTATTTTGATAAACATATTGCTCTTTTCCATTTCTATCTAAAAACTTTATATCGTAAGCTTTCGCAAAATTTTGTCCATCATAATGAAAGCAAGGACCTTCCGCACATTTTCCGTTGGGTAAAATAAAATGAATTTTCCAAGAAGAAACACCGCCTGCGAATTTTTCTTTTTCTGTTTTTCTTCCAATAACACCATAAAGAGCCAAAACTTTTTCACATAAATCCTTATACGCTTCTATTATTTCCTTTCCTTCTTTTAGAGCTTCTTCTTCGCTTTCTAGAGCAGTGTGTAACTCATTCCACAAGAACTCTCTTCCTCTGAAAAAAGGCACTGGGTGATTAAATTCCCAACGAACAACATTATTCCACTGATTTAATCTTAAAGGTAAATCTCGCCAGCTTCTTATCCATTTGGAAAAAGAAGGATACATTATTGTTTCTGAAGTTGGTCTCACTGCTAATCTTTCATTTAATTTAGAACTTCCGGCTTCTGTAACCCAAGCAACTTCTGGAGAAAAACCTTCTACATGTTCTTTTTCTTTGTTTAAGAATTTTTCAGGTATAAAAAGAGGAAAATAGCAATTTTTTACTCCAAGTTTTTTTAATCTTTTGTCTGTTTCTTCTTTAATTTTTTCCCACATCTCATATGCATAAGGCCTATAAACCATACAGCCAGAAACATCTGTATAGTCAGCCAATTCTGCTTTTATCATTAATTGAGAAAACCACTCAGAAAAATCATCTTTATCGCTTGTTATGCCTTTTTCATCTTTTTTCATACTAAAGAATAAATTTCATTATTTAAAAATTTAATGAGGGGAGGAGGATTTGAACCCCCGCAGGCAAAAGCCAACGCGTCTTGAGCGCGTCCCGTTTGACCGCTCCGGCATCCCCTCATAAGCTTTAAAGTTAAATTCACTATAAAAATATATCTTTTAAGAATATTTTATTTTTTTTCTTTGTTTTTTGGATTTTCGCTTATCCTTAGTTTGTCTTCCATTCCAAGCCTGTCTAATAATTCTTTGTAGCGATTTCTTATAGTTACTTCAGTAATGCCTGCAATATCAGCAACTTCTCTTTGTGTTCTTTTTTCATCATTAACAAGTGCAGAAACATAAAGAGCTGCGGCTGAAATTCCTGCCGGACCTCTTCCAGAGGTTAATTCTAGAATTTCTTTTTTGCTTAGAATTTCAAGAGCTTTTTGCTGCACTTTTGGGGACAAATGAAGCGCAGAGGCAAACCTTGAAATGTAGTCCTTAGGAGAACTTGGTATGAGCTTTAAGCCAATTCTTCTTATTATAAACCTGTATGTTCTGCCTATCTCTTTTCTTTCTACTTCGGAAGCGTTTGAGATCTCATCAAGAGTTCTAGGTATATTATAAGACCTACAAGCAGCATAAATACAAGAAGCAATTACCGACTCCATGCTTCTTCCTCTTACTAGTCCTCTTTGCAAGACAAAATTATATATTCTTGCAGCTTCATCTCTAACAACATTAGGAAGCTCTAAAAAAGAAGCAACTTTTCTTAGCTCGGCCATAGCTTGTCTTAAATTTCTTTCTATCGAGGTAGAAACTCTTTCTTGCCATTGCCTTATTCTTAAATATTTTTTTGTTTGATCATTTGAATCTAATTTGTATATATCTGATATCTCTCCAACGTTAGTTGTTAAACCTTTATCAAATTTCTGCATAGATATTGGAGAACCCCCCCTTGACCTTTTCTCTGTTTTATCAAAGGCTCTTAATTCATGAGTTGTATCAACAGGATTGTCTTCTATTATTAAGCCACAATTAGAGCAAACTAACTCACTTTTAGTTTCATCAAAAAAAACCTTAGAACTTCCACACTCAGGACATTTTTTTGAAAGGGTCATCTAAGGTTTTTTAAATCTTTTGGTTTTTTAAATCTTTCGGTTTAAGCTTTTTTTATTGAAATTGCGCCTGTTGGGCAGGAATTTTTTGCTTCTTCTTCGCAGTCTATCTTCTCTTTTTTCGCTTGTTTCACTTCTGCTTTTCCATCTTTCAAGAAGAAACTCTCTGGACAAATTGCTTCACAACTGCCACAACCGATGCATTTCTTTTTGTCTACTTCTATTTTATAAGCCATCGCATTCACCTATTTTAATTAAAGTTCCTCTAGAAAAATAATTATAGTATATATTTTCTTCTATTTTCCATGCAGGAGTTAATAAAATATTCTGGCATTTTTCTTTATTTTCAGAACAATCAACGAAATTTATATAATTAAAAAGCTCTTTTATTTCATTTATTTGTTCTTGGGTTATTTTTGAATCTTTAAATCCATAAAGCGTTATGTTTTTTTTAGAGATACAATCACCCAAAGATTTATTTTCCTCTTTTTCTTCTTTCAGTGGCTTTAATTCTGGAAGATAGTCTCTGAATATATAGGCAATTACTAATAAAGATAAAATTATTCCAAGGAAGATAATAGTTGGGTAAAGACTCTTGTTTTTTTTCATTTTAATATAAAATACCTTCTATTTTTAAGTTTATTTATTAATTAAAATTTTATTTAGCTCTTCCATTATTTCCTTTCCCCCGACCATTCCTTTAAACTTAGCCATTAAAAGACCCATATAAGCGTTTTTGCTTAAACCAGGTTTTTCCTTTATTATCTTTTTTACTTCTTCTTTTATGTCTATTTTTTCTTTTTTTAATGCTTCTTCTAGCTTTTCACCCTTCGCTATTCTAGTTAAAACTATTTTTACATCGCTTTCTGAAATCTTTTTATCTACTTCCGAAAGGACAACTTCCAATATCTCCAAAGAAAGGGCTTTTCTAACATTTCTTAGATCAATTTTTTCCTTAGCAGATATTTCTTTTGGATAAACGCAAAGACAATTAACAACCAATTTAGGGTTATTTAAAACATTAATTAAATATTTGTATTCTTCGAGTTTATTTTCTTCTAAGACAAGTTTTATGAGTTCTTCATTTAAACCATGCTCTTTTAAGAACTTCCTGTTTTCTGAAGGCAATTTTGGAAGAGTATTTTTTGCTTCTTCTAAAATCTCACGAGAAATTTTTAAAAGGGGCAAATCTGTTTCAGGATACATTCTTGCTTCACCAGGCAAAGGTCTTAAGAAGTCTGTTGTGCCGTCTTTATTTGCTCTTCTAACCTCTTTCTTGCATTTTCCTTCTTTTATGCAATCCTTTTGTCTTTCTATTTCTTTTAGGACCGTTGTTTCCATCATATCAGGGTCTTGAAAACCTTTAATTTCTACTCTTTCGGCACCATTTATTGAGATATTAAGGTCTTGCCTTATTGTACCTATTCCTCTTTTCACTTTGCAAGCTCTTAAAATTTCTCCAATCTTTAAAGCAGTTTCTTTTATTTGAGCAGGAGTTTTTAAGTGTGGGCCAGTTGATATCTCTACTAAAGGAATACCTAAGCGATCTAGTTTATAGGTTCTTGAATTTTCTTCATCTAAATTTTCACCTGGCCTAGCAGAATCTTCCTCTAGAAAAACAAAATCTATTGGAATTTGTCCAAAGGAAGTTTCAACATAGCCATCATAACCAATAAGAACAGTCCTTTGAAAACCGGATGTATTGCTTCCATCTATGACTGTTTTTCTCATTATTTGTGTTACGGGCAGAATTTTACAGTTTAGTAATAAGGCGATGTGTAAGGCAATTTTTAATGATTCTTTATTTATTTCATGAGGCGGTTCCTCATCTAACTCTACCAAGCAGTTGGTATCAAAAACCTCATATATAAACTCAAGATTCTTTTGTTTTTCATGTAAAGCTGCTTCATCAAGTTTTCCAGTTTCACCTGATACGGGATTTAATTTTCTTTTAACCTTAAATAAAGGACTATCATTTCTCAAGATGGATGGGCAAGAACAAAAAAGTTTTGTTGTATCTAGTTGTTGATGTATTTCTAAACCTGCTTTTAAGCCTATTTTTTCAAAGTTATATTCTTCCATAGAAATAGTTTATTTTTTGGATTAATAAAGTTTTTGAGAAAGGTTTATTAAATTAAGTTTACATATTATTTTATGGAAATTTTAAAAACGAAGAAATCTTTTAGAAAGGAATTCAAAAGACAGGTGAGATATGCACTAACTGCCGCAATAGGTTTTATTATAGCTTATTCCTGGAGAGAGAGTATTTTAAAATACGCCGATTGGTTTTCTCTAAATTTTGTTGGGAAGGAATCTTTTTTCTTTCCCTTATCTTCTTCTATAATAACAACTATATTCGGAGTAATGTTAATTTTATTAGCGTCAAAAATTCTTCAAGATTAGGCCTCGGTAGCTCAATTGGTAGAGCAATTGCTTCGTAAGCAATAGGTTCCGAGTTCAATTCTCGGCCGAGGCTTCTAAATAGCAATATTTATAAAGTTTGTTAACTATTGTAAACAATAAGAGGTATAAAAAATGTTTAAGCTACCACAAGAAATAGAGGTTTGGTATATCATTCCTAAAATAAGAAGCGAGATAGCTAAAAAACTTGTAGAAAAAAAAGTTAGTTACGAAAAAATAGCCGAAATACTGGGAATAACAAAATCGGCTGTAACTCACTATACAAAAAACAAAAGAGCAAATAAGATTAAGCTTTCAAAAGAAATTCAAAAAGAAATTGATTCTTCTCTTAAAAAGATTCTTGAAAAAAAATCAAATTTTTTAATTGAAATCCAAAGATTACTAAAATTAATAAGAAAATCAAAATGTTCTTGCAATGTTTGTAAGGAATATAACAAGGAAGTATTAAATTATTGCAATTGCGACCCTTCTTATTAAAATGAAAAAAATAATATATTTAGATAATGCTGCAACAACTCCTGTAGCTAGAGAAGTAGAGAAAGATATAGTTAGAAACATTCATGTTTATGGAAATCCTTCATCTATCCATTTTAAGGGAGAAGAAGCAAAAAAAAAGATAGAAGAGTGCAGGGAAAAAATAGCAAGTTATATAGGAGTAGAAAAAGAAGAAATAATATTTACTTCTGGAGCAACAGAATCAAACAATATGATAATTAGAGGTTTTGCAAAAAAAAATAAAGAAAAAAGAAAGATTTTAGTTTCTTCAATAGAACATCCGTCTGTTCTTGAAAGTGCTTACTCTTTAGAAAAAGAAGGTTTTTTAGTAGAAAAAATCAGAGTAAATAAAGAAGGAATATTGGATTTAGATGACCTAAAATCAAAAATAGATGATAAAACTCTTTTAGTTTCAGTTATGCATGTAAATAATGAGATAGGAACAATTCAACCAATAGAAGATATAGCAAAGATATGTCGCCAAAAAAGAGTTTTTTTTCATTCAGATATGGTTCAATCTTTTACTAAGCTAGATATAAATTTAAAAAAAATAGGTTTAGACTTTGCGAGTTTTTCAGGACATAAAATAAATGCTTTAAAGGGAATTGGTCTTGTTTATATAAAGAAGGGAATTGAGATTGAACCCTTGATTTTAGGAGGAGGCCAAGAAAAAGGGTTTAGAAGTGGTACCGAAAATCTTTTAGGAGTAGTTTCTTTAGCAGCGGCTTTAAAAATAAGAAGAAACAAAGAAAAAATAAAAAAACAAAGAGATTTTATTCTTAGAGAAATTTTAAAACTTGGTGGTGTCAAATTAAATGGAAGCTTAAATAAAAGAATTTACAATAACATAAATGTCTCTTTTTATGGTCTAGAAGGAGAGAGTATCGCGTTAGCTCTTTCAGAAAAAGGCATCTGCGTTTCTACTGGTTCTGCTTGTAGTTCTCATAAACTTTCTCATAGTCATGTTTTAGAGGCTATTGGAACAGAACCTCTGTATTTAAATGGTGCTATAAGAATAACAATATCAGAATTGAAAGAAAGTGAAATAAACTATTTTTTAAGATCATTAAAAGAAGTTATTGAAAAACTAAAAAAGATAAGCTTATTTAAATAAATAAGGAGGGAAAAATGAAAAAAGGTAGAGCTTACAAAAAATTTGCATGTGAATTTAAGAATGAGGCAGAATGCGAAGAAGAACTTGAAGAAGAAGGAGTCTCTCTTGATGAAGCAGAAGAGGATTATTATCAAGATGAAGAAGAATAAAAAAATAACTGCCAAGACTACATTTGCAGAAGCCATATTAATAAATAAGAAAGCTGGAAGAATCTTATCTAGGTACGGAATGCTATGCGGAGGTTGTCCAATGGCAATGATGGAAACAATTGAACAAGGCGCTAAAGTTCATAATATTAATCTTAAAAAATTATTAGAGGAACTTAACAAATGACACAAAAATTTGAATATTCAAAGGAAGTTTTAAAGCACTTTAAAAACCCCAAAAACGTAGGAGAAATAAAAAACCCTGATGCTGTTGGAGTTTTGGGTAATCCTGTTTGTGGAGATGTGATGAAAATCTACTTAAAAATTTCAAAAAATAAAAAAGGAAAATATTTTATAAAAGATATAAAATTTCAGACAATGGGTTGTGCTGCTGCAATTGCTACTTCTTCCATGATAACAGAGTTAGTTAAAGGAAAAACAATAGAAGAAGCAAAAAAAATCTCTAATAAAGATGTTGCAAAAGCGTTGAAAGGTTTGCCGCCAGTAAAAATGCACTGTTCAAATCTTGCTGCTGATTGTTTAAAAAAAGCAATAGAAATTTGGGAGAAAAAAAATGGAGAATAAGGCAGTTGGTTTTTTATTAATTGGAATATCTATCGTAGTAGGAATTATGTTTTATTCTTTTAATAATTTGACGAAGAGAACTCTTGAAAACTCATGCTCGCATGGTCCAACTTGTTCAATGTACGATGGATTAAGATTTAATACTTATTTTGCCTTTTCTTTAATTGCTTTAATATTTATGGTAGGTTTAATAATGCTCTTTTTAAAACCAAAAGAAAAAATAATAATAAAACAAAAAACAAAGTTTGTTAAGGAAAAAAAGAGAGTTATTGATATGAAAGATTTAGAAGAAAAAGAAAAAAGAATTATTAGGATTTTACAAGAAGAAAATGGGGCGATCTTTCAAGCAAGCTTGATGGAAAAACTTGGTATTGGAAAAGTTGGATTAACTCGCCTTTTAGATAAATTAGAAGCTAAAGGGATTATTGAGAGAAAAAGAAGAGGGATGAATAATATCGTTGTTTTGAGGTGAAACTAGTTTCTCCAAAGAGAATATAATACTTGTTTTTTTTGTAAATATTAATTAAATTAGGAGGAAAAATGAATAAAGCATTAATAGCAGTAGTTATTATTTCTGTTTTGGTAGCTGCTTTTTTTGTAACAGCTAACTTAACAGAAGGCAAAAAAAATGAAAGCAGGCCTTTCTGCGGTTCTGAGTTTTGTTCTGCTGGTAAGAACCAAGGTTCCTGTGGTTGTAACTCGCAGTTTTGCGGTGCAACAAAAGAAAAAACTTGTTCCTGTGGAAAAAGGTATTTTTTATTTGCCGGGAGAAATCCCGGTTTTTTAATTTTTTCCACTTAGATTTAAAAAGGCTTTCAAATCTTCACAAAATTCAACTGCTTTATCTTGAAGTCTACCTTCGTAAAGATCAATAGTATTTCTAATGACATATTTTTCATAGGTTCCTCTCAAAAACTTGTAAAAAGGTGTTTTTGTCCAGTTATCTTCATAGTCTTTTTCTAAATCAGCAGTAACCTTTATTTTTACTTCCCCCTTGTTTGTTTTTTCTTTTTTGTCACCTATTTGAACTTCAGCATCCACTAAACCTAAAATATGCCATTTAAGTGTTATAATCTCTCTAAAATAGTCAGAAACCTTTTTTTTAGCAGTCCATTTTATTACAATTTCCTTTCCATTTGCTTGTAGTTTTTCAGTATACTCATCTTCGGATAGGTTGTACTTATTTTCTTTAAACCAATTATAACAAAAGTTATAAAGTTCTGTAAAATT
>JAVZZP010000002.1:0-69451 GCA_038885615.1 Candidatus Pacearchaeota archaeon | reverse complement strand
CTATAGAACATACTAGACATATATAGGACATTGGAAGTGTTCCAGTTGTTGAGGGGTTGGTTGAATGAGCTTGCATAAGAGAACATACCAGACATATCTTGGACATTAGAAGTGTCCCAGTTGTTTAGGGGTTGGTTGAATGAGCTTGCTCCATAGAACATACTAGACATATCTTGGACATTGGAAGTGTTCCAGTTGTTGAGGGGTTGGTTGAATGAGCTTGCATAAGAGAACATATGAGACATATCTCTTATACTCCCAGAGGCATCGTCAAAAAAGTTTTGTGATGTTAAATTGCTCTTTAGATTAATTGCTCTGTAAAACATCTCTCTTGAAGAATTTAAGCCCCGAACTCCGGGAGAAACCGGAGTTAAAATATCAATAAGCATTAATTGAGGGCCATTCCAACTTCCTGTATAAAACGAAATCCTGTTTGCTGTTCCATTAACAGAAACATTATATACTCCTTCACTTGAATAAACATGTGTCAAAGTTTGTGTTCCACTTCCTGAATGATAGCTTGTATTTCCATCGCCCCAATTTACAGTTAAAGAAGGGTTGTCTGCTCTAAAAGAGAATGTTGTTCCAGCTATTTTAGATGTGTTTATTTGGAAGATGAATGGTTGAACTTCCTCCTGAGAAAAAATCTTCCAAATAGAACTCTGATTATTGTCCTGCCAAGATAGATAAGGATAACCATTATTTAAATTATTAGCAGTTGCTTCTATGTTCCAACCAGCACCTGAAAAAGTAGCTATGTTTTTCATCTCATCTGTTGTTTTTCCACTAACTCCAAAACAACTTCCAGAACCGCAAGCATTTGTTTTTCCAGAAGAGTTAATATCAAAAAAAGAATTTGAAAAACCTAAATAATAATCTGAACATCCAATAAAACCTCCGCTGCTTCCTCCAGAAACACTCCCTGCCGAATATGAATTGCTTACACCACCCATTCCCTGCTGATAAACATTTCCCCCGAAACCTCCAACACAAGAATCTCCTGAAACAGAGCTTAAAGAATAACAATTAGAAAAATCTATCTGAATACCTGCATAACTGCTGCCGAAAAAACCCCCCACATAATAATTTCCAGAAACATTTCCAGTTGCATATGAATTGAGAATTGTGTTGCTAACTGCCCCAACAAAACCGGCGACATTAAAATTTCCAGAAACATTGCAGTTTGCACTTGAATTAATGATTATTCCTACGCTTGTTCCAGTGAAACCAGCAAAATTCCATCCATCGCCCCCAAAAACATTACACTCTGAATGAGAATTTTCTACATAACCATAATTTAAACCAATAACCCCTCCGCACCCTTCATTGCAAGAAACATTTCCTTTAACAATAACATTAGAAATTATCGCTTCTTCAAAAACCCTTCCTGCTAAACCTCCAATGCCATAATGCCCGCTAACACTATTTTGCTCCAAAGACAAATTAGAAACATTGCCACTTAAAACCCCAAAAAGACCGACAAAAGAAAGATAAGGCCTATTTATGTATAGCTCACTAATCTTGTATCCTTGCCCATTTAAGCTTCCTGTGAAATAAACAAAACTATAACAATTAAAGCCTACCTGGTCAGAGCAATAACCAATCGGCTCAAAACCTTCCCCATTATTCCAATTTCTCGTCTCGGAACAATTAACATCGTTTATCAAAATGTAGTGGGCAGATAAGTTTAGCTTCATATTCTGCAAATGTTGGCAAGTTGAAATTTGATAAGGATCCTCTAAAGTCCCAGAACCGCCGGCAAAATCTCCAGACATGATAATAATTTGGTATTCCTTCTCGCTCAAATGCGGAACATTCCACTCAACATAATCAAAAAAGCCATCATTGTCCAAGTCGCCAACAGAAAAATTAACTTCTTCTTTAGTGTCATTTTCTATCAAAAAAACCTTAATTAATCCGGAGTCATTAACTTGAAACTCTTTCTCTAAAATAGTGAATGCTAAAATATCCTCATAACCAACCTCGTTAGGATCAGAAACAATTACTTTTTTTCCATTATCTAAAATTTCTTCTGTGACCTCTGGCCCAGGAGTATAATACTCAACAACAAACTCCTCTGCTGGTGCTTCTTCTAAAACAACTTTTGAACTCTCTTGGCCAACCTCAATTTTCAAAGAACTCTCATAAATAACTCTTCCAGTTAATCTTAAAGCTCTCTTTAAAATCTCCAAAAATCCAGGATTGTTCTCTAATTTTACAACATTTCCCGTCAGAATAATTTTTTTTGCGCTAATTTCTTTGTTTTTCTCTTTTTCAATTTTAACTATCGCCTCTTCAGCAGAACTTCCTGTCTTCACAACAATGTCCCCTGCATTTTTAGGAATTTCAACCTCAACTTTTCCTTCACCATCAACAACAATCTTCTTAACCCACTTAACGGGCCTTCCTACAACAACTCGTGAAGAAATAACTTCTTCCCTTACAATTTCTGCCTTGGAAATATTTACTAGTTGCGGACTTTCTTTTGGGGTTTCCTGACCAACATTCTCCTGTATTACACTCTCATTAGTTAAATTCTCTTCTATTTTAGTTTCTTGTGCTGGACCCTCATTTGATAAATTTTCCTCTCCAGAAGAAACCTCTGAAACATTTTCATTTAGCTCGGCCTCTGGATCTGGGGGCAACGGCGGAACAATAACCTCCTTGACAAAATTCTCTTCTGAATTTTCTTCTTGCACTTCCCCCTGAACTTCTTCCTGTGTAGGAGTTTCTTGAGCAACCTCAACATCATTGTCAACCACATAACCCGTCAATCTAAAAATTAAATTCTCAAAAGAAAACTTCACTTTTTCAAAAAAACCTTTATCACTTTTGGCAAAAACAAAAGAGATACTAGAGACAACTAATAAAAAAGAAAAAACAATTCCAATAAACCTCTTGTTAACCATAAAAAAAATAAAAAAAAAGACTATTTAAATATTTTGTACAAGGAAAAGATATTTAAAAAGAGAAAAAAAAGCTAAATCTATGGAAAAATATCTCTTTTCAGCGATTCTTCTAGCCATAGGAATAATTTTTCTTTATTTGGCGATAAAAAAGCAAAAAAAACGAAAAAAAACATTCTACATAAAAGAAAAAGACCCTTTTCTAATAGAAGGAAAAACAACAGAAGAACTTTTAAAATCTTTCAATAGTGCGATAAAATACGCAATAAAAAAGCACTACAAAATCTCAGAGAAACTCTCACTAAGGGAGATAATAGTTGAACTTGAAAAAAAAGAGAACCCATTCTTCCTAGACATCGCGAAATCGCTTGAGAAATTCTATTACCAACAAAACACCCTATCAAAACAAGAGATTATAAAACTAAAAAATAAATTTCTAGAAGAATTGAAAGAAAAAGAAGAAATAGAACGAAAAGAAAATGAAAAGAAAAAAGAGAATATGACTTTTATTGAAAAAATTCTTGAAAAAGAAAAAGAGTTAAAAGAAAAAACAAAAATAGAAAAAATCCGCTTGAAGAAATTAAAAAATAGCTAACTAGAAAGTGAAATAAGTTGAAAACTCTAAATATGAAGAAAAAAAGCTGTGAAGCAATAAAGAAATTCTTTGATTTTCCAATCGTTATCAATATTCCAATCAAACTAAAAACAGCTTTTTCCCATTAAAAAGAAATTCCAAAATTCCTGAAAATCCACAAAACAAAAAATAAAACTAAAGCCAGCAAAATCAAATAATAATCTATAAAAAGATTTATTTCTCTTTCGCTCTCAACAAAAACTTCTTTAATGCTTCTTAAATCTTTAGAAGAATCAAAAAAATTTCCGCCGCTAGTAAAAGAAAGGGCTTTTAAAACTTCTTCGTTTTTTCCATGAGTTCTCCCAAAAGAATCCTTTCCCCCGTCTTTACCTATAATAACAGAATTAACAGCAACATTATTCGCCTCAACATAACCTAAAACAATGCTAGAATTTTCCAGGCCAAACTCTCCGTCGGAAAGAAGAAAAATTCCTTTTTTTCCTCTGTTGCCAAAAAGAGAAACCGAACTTACAATAGCATTGACTACATTACTTCCCTCTACATTTGATATCTCCAAAGAATCAATTGCCATTTTTGTTTTCAAAGAAGAAGAATCTACTCTCTTTATAACCCTTACATCACCCGCAAAAGCAACAACACCAAACTCGCTCCCGGGGGGCATAGAATCAACAAAATTTTTAGCAATTTTTTTAGCCATTTCCAATCTTGACATTCCAACATCTTCAACTTCCATGCTTCTTGAAACATCAACTAAAATAACATATGAAAATTCACTCGCCTTTCCTTTGTAAGAAATAACTGGCTGTGCTAAGCTTGAAATTAAAAGAAAAACAATCAAAATCTCCATAAAAAAATTAATAAAGCTCTTAGAAAAATATTCAACACCAAAAACCCTTTCTAGTGCCTTGAAATTAGAAAAAAGAATCGGCTTTTTTTTAGAATAATAAAAACTAAAAAAATAAATTAAAAACATCAGAGGTATCAAAAAAAGCAAGTATAAAAATTTTGGATACAAAAAAGAAATGTTCATATTCTAACTTCTTCCGCCCTCCTTTTCATAAATTGTGAAAGAGGCAAAACAAAATCCTCCTCATTTTTTAATTCAAACAAGTCAATATTATTAGAATTAAAAAGTTTTTTAACCCTTTCTTTTTGCTCTTTTGCAAACCTATAAAATTCACCTCTCGCCAAAGATAAATCAACAAACATTTTCCTATTTGAAAAAGGATCTTTAACAAAAACTTTTGTACTCTCTTTTGGAAGAATTTCATCAAATTTATCTCTAACCATTATAGAAAAAAAATCTCCTTTCTTTAATAATGAAGGAATTATTTTTTCAAAACCTCTTTTCAAATAAAGAAAATCAGAAATTAAAACAAAAGAATTAGAAGAAGAAAAACCGACTATGCTTGCTAGATAGTTCAAAAGTCTCTCTAAATCAAATTCTCCCCCGTAATTGTTCAAATCAGAAAGAAATTTATGAAAAATTAAGACCTGCTCTTTCTTAGATGAGGGAGGAACAAACCTTACTAATTTGTCTGAGAACATTATCAAAGATGCTTTATCTCCACTATTAACTACCAAATCAGAAAGAACACAAACAATTTTTCCGATGTATTCTGCTTTCAATAAATCCCCGCTCCCAAATAGAACGCTAGAAGAACAATCAACAAGAAAAAAAACAGAAACATCTCTTTCTTCTCTATATTGCTTAATCATCTTTTTTCCTACACGCAAACTAGCTTTCCAATCTATCTGATAATAATCGTCATCCGGTAAAAAAAACCTATAACCATCAAATTCTAAACCCTTGCCCTTAAATAGAGTCCTATAGATTATTTTTTTTAGCTGAAACTTCTTTAAAATTTTTTCAAAAGCAACAGATTCTTTTTTGTAGTCAATTTGCAAAACCTTGTTTTCCATTTCATGGTGCTGGAACATTTTTTATTAAATAATCAACAATTTCATCAGAGGATATTTTATCTGCCTCTGCCTCAAAACTCAAAATTAGCCTGTGTCTTAAAACAACATGAGCAACATTCTTAACATCTTCTGGAACCACATAATTTCGCCCGTTCATTAATGCTTCTGCTTTAGCAGCAATATACAAAGAAATAGAAGCCCTTGGACTAGCACCATAAACCAAATACTTTGAAATTTCAGTATTTTTCTCTCTTGTTAATTGAACAATATCCACAATATACCTCTTAACTTCCGGAGAACAATAAACATTCTTAACTTTTTTTTGCAAATCAATAATTTTTTCTGGGCTTAAAACTGCCTTTAAGTCATAATCATTAAAATTTTTTGTTGTAATGTTTGTTTCCAATATTTTTTCTTCTTCTTCGCTGTTAGGATATTTCATAATAAGCTTAAACAAAAACCTATCTACTTGCGCCTCTGGCAAAGGATAAACGCCTGATTGTTCTATCGGATTCTGTGTTGCCATAACAAAAAAAGGCCTTGGCAAAGGAAAATCTGTTTTTCCAATAGAAACTTTCCTTTCCTGCATTGCTTCCAACAAAGCAGATTGTGTTTTCGGCGGACTCCTATTTATCTCGTCAGCAATTAAAAAATTAGCAAAAATCGGTCCTTTAACTATTTCAAAATTTTTTTCCATTTCATTATACATAGTAATTCCAAGAATATCTGTTGGCAATAGATCTACTGTAAATTGAATTCTATTGGCGTTGCAACCCAAAATTTTAGCTAAAGATTGAATCATTAAAGTTTTGGCAATTCCTGGAACTCCTTCCAAAAGAACATGCCCTTCGCAAAGAACTGCTCTGAAAATATCTTTAAAAATTCCCTTCTGGCCAACTATTATTTTGCTCAACTCTCTGTCTATTCTTTCAATAAAAACTGGAACTTCATTTAAATCAACCTCTTTTTTCATATATATTCCTCTTTAATTGACTTATTAAATTTAACTCTTTTATAAATAATAAAGGAAATAAATGCAATAAAAATTATTACTATTGAAGAAGCTAAAATAAAAATAACTTTAGGAACTTCTCTCTGAAAAATAATAAAATTTCTTTTTTGAGATATTGTTTTTTTGCAAGAATCAACAATTTCATTTGCCAATTTAATAGCTTTTTCAAAATCTCCGTTTTCCCTTAATTTCTCAACTTCTCTTACCCTTTCCCTAAGCTCTGCACACTCCGGATTGTCTGCCAATATCTTCTCGGTAAAAACCAACACTTCTTCAACATTTACTCCGGGAATCGTTTCTATTTCTATGTAAAAATTTGCTTCCTGAAAAATTCTAGGATTGTTTGAAGAGGCGTTTATAAAAGCCAAATATCTTCCTGCTCTTCTAGCGTCTACCTTAAGGTATGCCGTAATATTTTTTGACTGACCTATATCAAGTGACTCAATAAAATCAGAAGATAGATTAATCATTATTTTTTCATCTGAAATTTGCTTAAAACCAGAAACAATATTTATTTGAGAAATTTTCATTTCCCCGCTATTGCTTATTATTATCGGAACTTCCAAAGAGTCATTAAGTTTTGCTCTAATAACTGTAGGAACACTAATAGATAAAGAAACAAATTTCGTTTGAGTTGCTGAACTTCCTCCGCCAGAAGAGGGCACCTGAACCTGCTGAACATTTGGTGAAGAAAAAACAACTGAAAAATTATTGCTTCTAACAGAATTATTAGAAGAGTCATTAGCAATAACATAAAGTGTTTCTGAAAGTTCCTTTAAAGCATACAATTCTATTAAACTATTATTTGTAATTTTGGGCAATAAAAAATCTCCGCTATCAGTAGAACCTAAATAAATTTCACTTCTTGAAGAAGTGCTTTGTATATAGTATGTTAAATTCTCTTTATAAAAAGAATCTTCCTTATCATAATCAAAAACATATTGAGACATATTAATTCTAATAGGTGTCGTAGTGCCATAAGTACTCCCATGAGCACCTATATTTGATATATTTGGTGGAAAATTAACATGCGTTATATTAAGCTTGAAATTTCTAGAAGAATTCAGAAGCGATTTGTTGTCCAAGCTTTCGCTAGCAGGATAAACAACCAACGTTAGATTCTTTAAATTTCCATATGTTTCCTCATCAAAACCAAAATATCTTGAAAAGTTGTACTCATTTATTCCATTTCCAAGATAGATTGTTTGACCAACTCTAGTAAGATTCTCATAAATACAAGAGTTTGGATTTTGGTAAGCACATTTTACCCTGTCAACATAAATCTCATAAACCAGAGGATCTCCGACAGAATGGTTAGCTAAAAAAATAAAATTCTGTGTTGAGTTCTCTGAAAAATTAAACTGGAAATTTTCTGCCGGAGATAATATTTCTGGATAATCATAAAAGAAAAGCCAAAAAACCTGCCAAGAAGTTTCATTTGGTTTATTTGAATATCCCCTATCCATAACGCTAACATTTATAGCATAAACACCAGCATGACTTTGATTTAAACTTAAATTAAAAATTCCTCTCGTAAAATTAAAACAACCTTCGCAATCAAAAATTCTTTCTGTTTTCGTATTTCTGCCCCAAAAAGTTCTACTTAGTAAAGAATAATTAAAAACTAAATTTCCTTGGGAATCATCCCCATCTTCAATATCGGTCGCATTGACTTTTAAATAAAAGTTTCTTCCTATAGCGGTGCTAATATTAGTTAAATTTTGCGAAAACTCTGGCTTGTTGTTTATTCCAAAAACAGTTATATTAAAAGCTGTCCAATTCAAAGTTGAAATTCCAAATCTGTCATAAACGCTTATGTTTATTGTGTGATTTCCAACATGTGATTTGTTCGGAGTAAATGAAAAATTAACTAAAAAATTGTTTGAACTTCCGTCTATTAAATGGGACCAATCTGAAAAATCTGAAAGAGATAAATTTTGTTGCCCTGACAAAGCATAAGAAATTTTTGAAAAAGTAAAATTGCCTTCTCGAGGGGAAGTATAACCCAGAGGTATCAACAAATCATCATCATAAACTCTAAAAGAAATTAAAGTTAAATTGTTTTCATCTGTAGAAAGAGGGTAGCTTAAATTTTCTATTCTCGGTAATGAATTTACATTTGAAACATTTATTATGAATCTTAAACTAGAATTTGTAAAATAAGGATCAGAAACACTCAAATTAAAATCCCAATTCCCCCTGTAAATTGAAACATCTCTTTTCCAAGGCTTAAAATTTAAAATTCCGTTTTGTGTTAGGCTAAAACTTGGCGGCGCTTGCCCAATAACAGAAAAACCCATAGTGTCGTTATCTAAATCATAAGCATATAAAAAACCATTGGAAGAGTTTGTTAAATTAATGTTTTGGAGACAAAAATCGGTAGTTGATTCTGTAGAATTAACCAAACAGGTTACATAGATAATTGTTTGATTCCACATTGGTGGTTGATTGCTTAAAACTTCAAAGAAAAAATTTTCCTCCCCATAATTTCCTTCTTTATCCAAATAACTAAAATTAATTCTCCAAATTCCAACCTGACTTATATTTGAAGTAAAAATTAAACTCTGATTAGAATAAGAAGAATTTCCCTGATAAACAAAAGTTCTATTTGTAAAATTCTGCCAAAAAACTTCTTCTCCGGAAAAATTATTAAAGACTCTTATTGTCAAGTTTATTGTCTCATTATAAAATTTTTTGTCCGGGATTAAAAAATCCTCGTCGTAAAAAGAAAAATTAAAATAAGCTAAAGAATTAACTGCTGTTTTATTATCTGGATTAGAAAAATTAAAAAGAAAAACCGGTACAAAATTTGTTTTATTTACGAAAAAAGAAATATTTTGCGAAGCAAAACTTCCGTCTGTTAAATTAACACTTACATTTATAGTCCAATTTCCGACGTTTATTTTAGTCAGATTAGTTATATTAATAAAAACTTGTTTAAAAAAATCTTGCGAGTTATTTTGATTCAAAGATAAAAACCAATCTTTTCCAGTCAGCTGATTTATAAAAGAATCCGCATTTGAAAAATTCAAAAAAGCATTGCTCCATATATTAAAACTTTCAGAAGATTTTTTCGTCGTAACATTAATGTAGCAAAAAAGATCTTGTCCTTCAACCAAAGAAAGCCCTGAACAATTAGAAGCATCGATACTTAAATAATAAAAAACATTTAAAGAAAAATTTTGACAAGATGTCTTGTTTTCATTATAATCAGAAACCCTATAAATAGGATAATTAATTGTTGAATTTATGTTATCCTTGATACAAACACTTAAATTATAAATTCCAACATTTTCTTTTGTTAGATTAGTAAAATTAATTATTAAAGTTGTATTTCCAATACTATAAAAAGAATTTTCTAAAAAACAATTTGAGGTGTTCGTCCAAGGCGCCTTAGCACATTCTAAAAAATTTAAGCTTGTGATCTCTAATGGATAATGGACTTCCTCATCCCAACCACTAAAACTCACATTAAAAAAAGAACTTCCACCAACAGGTGCACTTGTATTGTAAGGATTCAAAAAATTTTGAAGATTTAAAAAAACCGGTGCGTCGTTTGTTGCGTTAATGATAAAAAAAAGATAATTATTAACTCCTGCAAGGGTTTCATTGTCTTTTGCTCTAAACAAAATACGAAATTTTCCACTCTGATTATCTAATGTTGAATTTATTCTCAAAATAAAAGAGGAGTAATTATAAAAAAACCAGGGTATCTGTTCTAAACTTGTAAAATTTAAAATTGTTGCTCCATTATCCCACTGAATAGAATCTGTTTGGTCAGGTATAAATGATATCTCTAAATTCCAAGAAACATTGGTGACATTCAGAGAAACATTATAAAAATATAAATAATCTTCTAAAGCTTGAAAATTTTCAATACCTTCATTCCATTGTACAGCAAAAACAAAAAAAGCTAAAAAGAATAACATTCCAAATAACAAAATTAAACCAAGAGACTTTTTATTCACCATCTTTCAATATTAATTAAATAATGTAAGTATTAAAAGCTTACTCTAACTTTGATAAATCATTACACAAAAGAGTTATCTCTCTTATCTTAAAAAGAATTTCTTCGAGAATTGAAGAGGCCTCAACAAAAAAGCTTCCCTCAGAATAATCTTCTTTTTTCAACTCATCAATATTAGAAGAATATTGCTTATCTAATAGTTTAACAATCTTATCGCTATGAAGACGATTAAACTCTTTTTTATCTAAACCTCTTGGGAAGCCGGAATTTATTTTTTTTAATAAATCAATTGATAAATCAAAAAGCAAACTTATCTTTTTTATATCTGCTCTTTGGGGCAAGTTTTTCTCTCTTAATTTTTCTGGAAGAAAAGCCAAATCGCCTGCTAAATCTCCCAACTGCTCGCTCGCATTAACTAACCTTATCAAATACAAAACTTTCTTTGCCTCCTCATCTGTTAATTTTCTAACAGAAAACTTAAACAAAGTCTCACCTATTTTTGAGGTAACAACATTAGAAAGTCTGCAAAGTTTTTCTAATTTTCTTAAAGTTTTTTCTTCTCCTTTGGTCAGATATTCTTTAGAATAAATCAATATTTTCTCATTTATTTCCATAGCATATTTAAGTTCTTTTTCCACTAAAGAAAAAACCTCGCTTTTCTTCTCGGGAATTTTTTCTCCGGTTAAATACTTTGGAGTTAGAACAATTTCTTCTTCGTTTCCCCTTACTAAAACTTCAATAATTCTTTTAAAAGGATTCAAAAGAAAAAGAAAAAATAATGCTACAAAAAGATTAAAAAAAAGATGCGCATTTGCAACTTGCCTGCCTATATCTCCTCCTAAAAAAACGATAAACTTCAAAAAAGGCATGGAAAATGGAATTATTAAAAAAACTCCTAAAACATTAAAAAGAATATGCGAAAAAGCAACTCTTTTTGCATGCAAATCCATTCTGAAAGAAGCAACAAAAGATGTTAGTGTTGTTCCAAGATTAGCCCCTAAAATTAAAGGAAAGGCCTCATTTAAACCAAAAAAACCATTGAAAGCTAAAACAATAATTGTTCCTAAAGTTAGAGCACTAGAATTAACAATTGCAGTAAACAAAAAGCCAATTAAGATTAACAAATAAAAATTATTATAAGAATAAAAAATTTTTATAACTTCAGGATCTTTTGAAAATGGGGCGACTGCTTCGGAAATTAAATTAAAAGCAAAAAAGACCAAACCAAAATAAAAAAGAGATTTGCCTACAAATTTTGTTTTTCTAAAAAAGCTTAAAACAAAACCAAAAATCAAAAAAATAAAAGCATACCTTGTTATTTTGAAAGCAATTAATTGCGCCGTTATTGTAGAACCAATATTTGCCCCAAAAATTAAAGGCAAAGATTGGGCAAAAGAAATCAACCCAGCATTTACCAAACCAACGGCAATCAAGGTTGTGGCAGTGCTGGAATTAACTAAGGCAGTTGTCAAAAAACCAAAAAAAGCACCATACCAACGATTCTTTGTTGCCTTTTTTAAAATATTATTGAGCCAGCTTCCAGCCCCTCGCTGAATCTCGCTGCTAAAATTCTCAATTCCAAAAATAAAAAGAACGACCCCAACTAAAATAAACCACAAAGTGTTCAAATCCATAAAAAATTAAAGAAAGAGGGTTTTAAAAGAGTTTTGAAAAAAGTTATTGAAAAAATTCTTTCACTTTTTTGCTAAATAAAAAATAAATTAAAAAAGAGAGATTTATAATAAGAATAAAAACAAAAAATTCTAAAAAATTCCACGAAAAATAAAAAAATTGAAACAAAAAAATTACCTAGAAACAACAGTATAGAAAGTAGCCTCGCTAAAGGCCAGCCTTTAAATAATCCTTTGGCCAAAAAAAAGTAAGATAGTGCTAAGAAAAAAAAATATTACTGCGAAAATAGAAATGTTGGCCGTAAAAAAATAAAATTTTTTAGAGGAAGAAATATTGCTTTCTAATAAAAAATTTTTAATTATATTAGAAACAAAAAAAAAGAAAAAACTTATTAATAAGAAGAGTGGAGAAAAACAATAAAGAAATACTGCAAGAATTCTTACTCCTAAAGGAATGCCTGCTTTTACTTCCATTAACTAACCTCCTTATTCTTAATAAAAAAAGTTATAAGCTTTTCCGCCCTAAAAAACTAATAAGCTTATCAAAAAATTGGCTTTTCTGCAGAAGAAAGCTTTCCTTCCGCTCATTTTTAAAGCCAAATTATATGCCAAAAATATAAGATATCAGCAAACATTAACAAGGGTATATAAAACAAAAAACAACACTTAATAAATAATATTGAAATCAAAAAACCAGTTTTTAAAAATAAAAAATCATTAAAAGTTAACCATTAGCTCTTTTAGAAGTTATATGTTGCACAAAATTTATCACCTATAAGTATGCTCCTTGACAAAACTATTCCCCAACGCCTTCAACATCTTTCAAACCTTGTGTATCAACTGCAAAAACAGTCTCGTTATCAGGCAAATTAGGAGAATCTATTAATTTAGCAACTCTTGTATCTTTTTTCCCTCTTCTTAAATAAATTCTATAAGTTGAAGCGTGTGCAACAATATTTCCTCCTACTGCTTTTGTCGGATCCCCAAACATTTGCGCAGGATCTGCCATAACCTGATTTGTAACATAAACGGCCAAATTATGTTGCTCAGCTAATTTTAAAAGTTGATGCAAATATTTATTTAATCTTTGTTGCCTATCTGCTAATTGCCCTCTCCCAGAAAACTCTGCCCTGAAATGCGCTGTCAAAGAATCAACAATAATCAATCTTATTGGCTCGCCATCTTTTATTAATTCATTAACCTTATCAAGCAACAAAATCTGATGATCTGAATTAAAAGCTCTTGCAACCAAAATATTTTTTAAAACTTTATCAGGATTTGCTCCATACCTTTCTGCTAGTTGTTTTATTCTTTCAGGTCTAAATGTTCCCTCAGTGTCTATAAAAACTGCCTTTCCATTTGCTCCTCCTTTTTCAACAGGCAATTGAACATTGACAGCAAGAGACAAACCAAGTTGTGTCTTCCCACTGCCAAATGCTCCGTATGCCTCTGTTATTGCTTTTGTTTCAATTCCTCTTCCACCCAGAAGGTTATCTAGGTTTTTACTTCCAGTAGTAATATAAAAAATCTCTTTTCTTTTTTCAGAAAATTCAAGGCCATCTGAAAAACCCAAATTCATCATTTTTCTTGCTGCCTGAATTGCTTTTCTTGCACTCGCTTCCCCCAAACCAGCAAGCTCTGCCAACTCAGACGGCCCCAAAACAGCCAGCCCCATTAAGTCATAAATTCCAGCTGCTTCAAGCTTAGCAACAGTTCCTGGACCGATCCCTGGAACATCAGTTAATTTTGGCTCATCTTCCTCTTTTTTCTTTTTTTTCTTCGATTTTTCTTCATCAGAAAGAGCTTCTTTTATTTTTTCAAGATCTTCTGCCATAAAAAGAACACCTTGGAGTATTTTATAAACTTTTATATTCTTTAAAATAGAGGTTAAAAAAAGATTTTGCCGACGAGATAAATATCAAACAAAAGAAAAAAAGAAAACAAAATCTGTTCGGAAATTCCGCCTGTTTTAAAAAACCCCTTAATCCGTTTTTTAGAAATTGGCCAAAAAAGCATAACCCCTTGCAGTGTTAAACAATCTAAAATGAGATGGCTTGAAAAACCTAGAAAAAAACCAAAAGCAGCACTCTCCCCGACTAAAAAATAAAATAAGAAATATAAAACAAAACAAAAAAACAAACTATGAAAAACACCCCTGTGTTTTAAAAAAAGTTGAAGAGGTCTAAAAAATAAAATTTTTCCCATTTTGCTATCTTTTGAATCAACATCAACAAAAAGAACTGCAAAAAGAAAAAATAAAGAAAACAAAAATAAATTGTCGAAATTTCTAAAACTAATCAAAAAAATAAAAAGTGAAAATACAAAATGTGTTCTAAACAACATATCACTAGAAAAATAAACAAACTTTAAAAACTTTGACAAATTAAAAAAATAATGGAAAAAAAAGAGCTAAATAAGATTTTATTTTTAGGATTCTCCCTTATCCTTTTATTTTATAGTTATCTTATTATAAAAGATTTTATAGCAGCAACCCTCTCATCTTTTGTATTGGCTTACATCTTATTGCCCCTGCATAAAAAACTCTCTGGAAAAATTAACCCTAATGTTAGTTCACTAATTTGCATTTTATTATCCGCCGCAATTCTTTCTATAGTCATTTTTTTTATTGGACAAACAGTTTATTCTCAAATAAACAACTTAATTGAAGAAAAAACTCTAGAAGAAATATTTGAAAAAATTAATTGGAAAGCAAAATCATATAATATTTCTCTAGATATTACGTCAACAATAGAAAATTATGCCGAACAAGCTATAGTTTTTTTATCTAAAATCTTATTTGCTCTGATTAAAGAGTTCATCAATATAATACTCATCTTTTTATTTAGCTATTTTATTCTTGTATATTGGGAAAAAATTGAAAAAGAATTCTATGAGATTCTTCCCTTCGAGAACAAAGAAGAAATTTTTTATAAAACTAAAGAAATTTTTGATTCTATAACAAAAACATCACTAATAATTGCAGTAATAGAAAGCGTCTTTTCCTTCATTTTTTTCAGTTTATTGGGTTTTAAATATTCCTTATCTCTCTCCGTAATTATTTTCTTTCTTGCTTTTGTTCCTATCTTGGGCCCTGCAGTAGTTTGGCTTCCTTCATTTGTTTATAATTTGTTATTAGGGAACTATCTTTTCTCTTTTCTAATTTTAATCTACGGAATAATAATATCGTACCCTATAGATAGTTTTTTAAGAAATGCGATAGCTTCAAAAAAATCAAAAATAAACCCGATTATAATGTTTTTGGGGGTTCTTGGAGGTATAAAATTATTTGGAATTTTTGGAATATTAATTGGGCCTTTAATTCTTTATTCAACCATAAGCATAATTACCCACAAAAAAAACTAAGATAAAATTTTGTCTAAATCTAAAAAACCTATAGTATTTGAACTGACCTCTAAACTGCCACTCAAGATATTTTTTTTAACAAAACCAGAAATCTCTAGTTCCTCCCCTAAAAAGTTTTCTTTAAACCTGTTAAATCCTTCTTCATTTTTTAATTCTTCCTCATCCGCTATCTTTGATAAGTTTTCAGAAAACAAAATAACCCTTATATTATCTGTTCCGTCGTCTAAAACAAAGCTAATCAAGGATCTTTCTGTTGGATTAATTTTTCCGTGCTTGTCACAAAAAAAACCTTCTTCTGTTTTTACAACTTTTCTTTTACATTCTGGACAAACAAAAAAGAATCTAGGGGGGAAAATTTGGACCGCGGTTCCTCTTAATTTAACATTATCTCCTTGCTTTAATTCTAAAATCTTTTTTTCTATGGGGGCCATGTTTATCTTTACTTCATTGATTAACAAAGAACTTTTTTTTATGTTTGAAAAAGAAGCTAAATGAATTTCAGAATCTCTTATGGAGGCATTTTTTATTTCAATTGTATCTTCTTCTTTTATTTCTCCGTCTTCTACTAGCTTTATATGGTTTGCATCCCATAAAACAACTCTCCCGGAACCACTATCATCCGCAACTATGAGATTAGCAACTTTTCCTTCTCTCCCATTCTTATTAAAAACCCTTACTGGAAAAATCTTTACTACTTTGACAAGCAAATTTACTTTCTTCATTCCGGGCATTAGTTCAGCTATTTTTAAGTCAATATTTTCAAAATTAACCCCCAACTCACTAGCAACAATCTGGGCCGCGCCTTCCTTAGAAATTAAGCCAGAAAGTTTAGCTATTTTCATCTCAATTTTTTTCTCTATCTCTTCTTCAGAAATCCCTGTTTGGGAAGAAATTCTTTTTAAAAGAAGATTATAATTTTGCATATCACTCCTAAAAAAGAAGAGTTTTTAAATATTGTTGAACAATAACATTTATAAACTATCTTAAAAAAATTTCTTTATGGTAAAATGCGACTCATGTAATTATGAAGGAACAGAAGTAGTTATTTTTGAGTGCCCGAAATGCGATAACAAAATAGTCCGGTGTATGAGATGTCGCGGCCTTTCAATAGAATACAAATGTAAAAAATGTGGTTTTAAAGGTCCTTAAAATGGGAAAAGTGTTAATAACCTATAAAATAATGCCCGAGAGCCCTAGTTCCAACCTCGAAGAGTTAAAAGAAAAAATAAAAGAAACAGCAGAAAAAAATAAGGGGAAGCTTCTTTCAATAAGCGAACAACCAATTGCTTTTGGATTAAAATCTCTTAATAGTGTAATTATGCTTGATGAAAATGAAGAATCCTCTCCTTTGGAAGATTCTCTAAGGAATATAAAAGGAATTTCTTCTGTTGATGTTGTTGATTATAGAAGGGCGTTAGAATAGAACTAACAATAAGTTTAAAACCACAAATGCCCTATTTATTTTATGCTAACAGACGAACAAGAAAAACAAATAAAAGAGCAACTTCTGTCTCAGTTGAAAAATTTCCCAGAGGACAAAAGAGATTTTATAAAAGAAAAAATTCTTTCAATGAACAAGCAAGAGCTTGAAGTTTTTCTAAAACAAAACGAAATGTATAATGAACAACAAACGCAAGAATCTTCCCATTGTATTTTTTGTAATATAACAAACAAAAAAATCCCCTCTTTTATATTATATGAAGATAAAGAAAACATTGCCGTTCTTGAAATAAATCCTTTAAGTGAAGGACATTCATTAGTTATTCCTAAAAAACACCTAGAAATAGAAAAAATACCACAAACTACATTTTCAATAGCAAAGAAAATTTTCTCAAAAATAAAAAAGAAATACAAACCAAAAGAAATAAAAATCAATCCCACAAAATTAATGGGGCATTCTCTAATAGAAGTCATACCAATTTATGGAAATGAAAAAGAAAGAAAAAGGGCTTCTGAAGAAGAGCTTAAAAAAATTCAAGAAGAGCTTAAAATTGAAAAAAAACAAAAGAATAAAAATCCTCAAAAAAAAACTTCTGAAAAATCTAGATTACCAATTTTGAAACCAAGAATTCCATAATAAAATCTAAAAAGTAATAGGCTATCCAGGCAAGAAAAAAAGCAAAACCATAGGGAATTCCGTCTTTTATCTTAACCTTTCTTAAGTTATTTCTTAAAAAGTAAATATCTTTTTTTGAAAGACCATCAAATGTGCTTTTAATAATTTTTCCATTGACCCTCAAATCTTTTTCAAGCCAATCTCCTTCTCTTAAATCCTTCGTTAAAACTTCCTTGATAAAAAGCTCTTTTTCCAACTTTAAAAATAAATAACTAAAAAATAAAAAAAATCCGATAAAAAAAATAAAAATAAACTCTTTAAAAAAGAAGGACAAAAATAAAAAAAGAAAAATAAAAGCCGAGGAGATTAAAACCCTACCAGAAAACAATTTTTTTCTTACAAATGCAAAATTCTTAACAAAAAGAGAAAAACTCCAAAAAAAACCATAAAAAGAACCCAAAGCAAAAAGTACTACAAAAAAAAATAAGAAATTCTTAAAACTACTAAAAAAGTCTATTGATACGAAAAAAGGAGAAAGACAAAAAAGCAAAGAACAATCTCCGCCAGCAAAAACTTTTCCAAAATAAATTAAATGAGCTAAAATAAAAACAAAAACTAACAAAAAAGAAAAATTGACTAAATATGCAACTTCATTGTAAAAAAATGATTTGAAGATAACAAAAGAAAGACCACAAAAGAAAATAAATAAGTTCAACCAAACATCAATCTCTCTTCTTTTAAAATCCTGCAAAGAAGCAATGAAGAGCAAAACTAAAATAAAGAAAAAAATTTCAGCTTCCATTATTTATATTTTGATCTCTGAATTGACCGCCTTTTTTATAAACTCTATATTTTCTCTTTAACTTCAAATCCTTTTTTGTTCTCCTCTTTTCTGGAATGCCATAATCCATAAAGTTAAAATAAAAAAAAAGTTTAAATAGTTTTTGCTATCCCTCACTTAAAACTCCTTTTAAAACAACTGCCCCAACAAAGGACAAGATTAAAATTGAAATTAAAGCAATAACAAAATAAAGAGTAATTCCTGTTTGAAGATTTTTTGCAGTTTGATAAGTTCTTTCCAAATCATCTTCTCCTTCACTAATAGCAACTAAAGTAGATGTTAAAATAAATATTATTTGAATAAGATAAATTCCTATGATAATCTGCAACCAAAAAGGTGGAATCATTTCCTCAACATTAAACATCTTAATAATGCTGGCTAGACCGCCCTCACCAAAACTCCCGATATTTCCTGCCTCACCGCCAACAACTGAAGTAAAATTTTTAAGTATTAACAAAATTGAAGTAATCATAACAGAAAGCCCTATAATAATTCCTGAAAGCAAGGGAGCTAAAAAAGTCATATTTGATTTCATATCTGAAACAATATCTGCCAATAAATCTTTCATCCTATCTGTAACTTTCTTCATATTCTTTACATATTCTGCTATAGACAACAAACTTCTAGCTGCAATCTGCAATCCTTTTCTTACTGATTCAACCATTATTTTCATAGAAATAGCAATCAAAGAAGAAGGGTAAAATATAATCGCACCACGATTTTCATCAAATATTGCATCTCTAACTGACATCCCCAAAGAAGTTATATTCTGTTCTACTGCTAAAAAAAATCCCTCTGAAGAACTTCCTTTAGAGGTTTCTGCAACCTTACCAAATGCAATTTCTGCAGGCATACCATCTCCAAGCCTGTTGCCTAATTGAAATAAAGAAGAAGTAAAACTCTCTTCAACTTCTTTATAACGCTTTCTTTCTCTGATAAGTTCTTCTGTTCTTATTTTAAAAGCAGTAATAAAAAACAATGCAATAGAAAGAGGTATAAACAAAGAAAAGATAACTGAAATAAAACTAAATGGTCCTTTAAAACCCTCGCTTGTATTTATAAAACCAAAAACTCCTGTATTTTTTCCAAAAAAACCTAATCCTATTTTCTCTAAGAGAATTTCTCTGCTTTCTAGACCAATCCACTCGTAAAGAGGAGTATGCATAAAAATTAATGGAATAAAACCTATTAACAATAAAGGAAAAACTAAAAAGAAAGCCTTGACATAAGCAGATTTATCGATATACTTATAGTACAAAGGATTTTTTTCTAAATAAGAGCTATTTCCATAACCACCAGGTCTCTTGCTTATAACATTCCAGGTCAAATAAAAAACCCCAAAAGGCACAATAACATTAAACAAAAAAAACAAATGTGCTGCTTTAATAAAGCCCTGAAGCATCGCCGAAGCCAAAGGAATTATCGCCAAAGAAAGTGTAGGCAAAATAATCCCTAACATATAAATGTTTGTCAAAGGAGATTTTACTTCATGTGTGTATCTTAACATTCTGTCATAAACTCCGTCTAAAATAACTTGCAAAGCCCTTTCCAAAAAAGAAATTCTCCTTTCTTCATTTGGCTCATACAAACTAGACTCAATTAGCTGAAAGGCCTCTATAAATTCTAAAGAATATCCTCTCCATGTCTCTTCTAAATAGGCATCAACGCTCTCCTTGACATTTTTATATTTTCCTACTTCCACATTCCAAAATATTTTTTTAAAATCCAAAGCAAGAGGTGGATCCAAATGTTGCGCAGCAAAAGCGATAGCTTTCTCAAAATTAGAAGTATTCTTCATGTATATAACGGTGTATAGAACAGCAGGCACCATCTGAGTGCTTGCCTTTAATCTCCACAAAAAAGCCAATCTCTCAGGCATTCCATAAGTAAAATAAAAAATAAATATAGAACAAAACAAAATAAGAAGAAAAACCCCGAAAGGAAAATCGTCAAAATTTCCACTGGTAAAAAGATACCAATAACCCAAAACCAAAAAAAACCCTAAGATGAAAATAACAAAAAAAGACATAAAAGAAAAAGAAAGTGCTTCTGAAGGAGTTATATTTAAATGCGCTTGTTGAATGAATTTTTGAATTTTTTCTTCTTCTTTTTTAGAGGGGTTTAGTTTAACAATGTTTCCTAAGGCCTTGCACCATCTTTCATAAGAAGACAAAGGCACCTCATAACTTTTCAGAAATTCTTTATAACTTGTACTATATCCTTCATTACTAAAATTATTAATCTCCTCACTTAACCTATTTTCATAGGCCCTGATCAATTCTTTTGAATCCATCTTCCCTCTTTTAAGATAAGACAAAAAACAGCTTAATAAATTCTTCTATTAAAGATTAAACTTTTTAGCCTCTTTTTCAAGCCACTCTTTCCATCTTGAAAAAATATCTTCCGAAGACAAAGAACCAAGTTCTTCTCTTACTTTTTGGGAAATCTCATGGAATTCATTATTTGATTTAACAACAAACTCCGCTTCTAAAAAATCATTTATTTTTGTTTTTTCTGATAAAGAAACTAATTCCTCTTTTATTTTTTGTCTTAATAAAATATTCTCCCATACTGCATCCCACTTTCCAGCCCACCCCTTGACATTTGAAGCTATTGATTTTATTATCTCAGAATCCCCGTTAATTAAATCATCCGAAGGAAGCAGTTGGTCTTTTTCAACGTCATATTTCATTAAATCAACAAAACCGCCTTCATCTAAAGGATCTTTGTTCCAATGTTTTCTTACTTCTGTCAATTGAAGCAATCTTCTCATAGATCTCATACCATCGGGAGTTTTTATAGGATTTACAATAATTATACAATCCGTAGCCTTAAAGCTAGTGATAGGAACATTGAGGTCATTTACAACTCTGTCAAATACTCCATATGGAGAAACACCATGAATTGTACCTGCTACAACGTTTGCTAAAGCACCAACCCTCATCGCCTCATACAAAGATTTTGCTTCTTCGCTTCTTATTTCACCGACAATAAGTGCCGAATCGCCCAACCTTAAAGAGGCCCTAATTCCTTCTTCTGCTGAGACCTCATTGGATTCTCCTGTCAAAGCGCTTCTTACTTTCATAGACAATATGTCATACCCTAATCTTTTCATTGGTAAAACCGGTAGTTCGATAGTATCTTCAACTGTAATTATTCTATACTTTGGCATGATTTCTATCATCAAACTACCAAGCAAAGATGTCTTTCCTGAACTCCTTGCCCCAGCAACAAGCATCGTTCTAGCACCATCAACTAAAAAAGAGAGCAAACCCGCACAAAGACCATTTATAGTCTTATTTTTTATAAAAAGAGGCAAAGTCCATGGCTTATCCCTATGTCTTCTTAAAGAGTAAGATATTCCTGAAGAGGAAAGAGGCTGCTGGACAATCGCGACCCTCGCACTTGCTTTTTCTAAATTTAAAGAGCAATCTAAAATAGGGTGTGCCTCGTCTAATGCCCTTCCAGAGAGCATCCTAAATTTTGCTGCCCAAGATTCTACGTCTTCGTAAGAAACAAAAATATTTGAAGAGCATTCATCAAAATTATTGTGTTTTATAAAAACGGGAGAGGCTGAAGTGGGGGAGTTTATCAAAATGTCTTGAACATTCTCATCTTGCAGTATTATCTCTAATATGCCAAAACCAATAGTATTTCTAACAAGAATAGAAGCTAAAAGATCCATGTCAGAACTATTTATTGGAATTCCCTGAGAAGAAGATAAATCTCTTAACAAATCTTTAGCAACATTGAAAAAAACCTGTCTCGTTCTTTCAAAATCGTTAAACTCTTCTGTTGTTGGTTTATGTTCTGATAAAACCTTTTTAGCGGATAGAAGCAAAATCTGATAACTTTCCTTCAGAGAATATTCGGGACAAGACAAATGATAAACATATCTTGCACTTTCCTTATCTTTTATTATGGTAACAATGCTCCTATCAAAATTAGTTCCTATAGAATATTCATCTACTATTTCTGATTCTGAAGGAATTTTTGACAAAACCCTGGAAAAAATGAAATTTGGAGTTATCTCTGGATAAAAAATTTTTGAGTAAATTTCTCTTCCCTTAAAAGAACTATCATAAATATAATTTCCAAGTACTGTAATTAGCTTTAGTTTGGAAAATTTTTCATGTATTCCGTCTAAAAGATTAAAATAATTCTCATCAAATTTTTCAACAAAATTCATTTCCTCTTCTAATAACTTAAATGCCAAAACAGGATCTTGTTTAAGACGATTTATTAAAAAATCAGATAAAAAATTAAAAGCTCTTTGAGGATCTTTTACTAATGAAAGCTTTTTACTCGAGAGAATCTTTTCTTTTTGCATTAAAAAGTTATAAAAATCCGCCAATTCTAAAAGCATGTTAACTTGCTCAAAATTAAAATTATAATTTTTGTAAGAAACAAAGACCATTCTAGAAACATTCGGGTTTTGCGATAAAATATCGATGACTCTTGCCATTATCTCGGGAGAGTTTACAAGAGAGGGAGTAAATTCTAAACCAATAAAATTAATATAAAGAATATTTTCACCTTCTTTTCTGATTATTTCCGTTGAAAATAAAGATTTATCCTTAAACATACAAAAACAAAATATTCTAGGTATAAAACATTTTCTATCTAAAAATAAGAAACTATTTAAATTAAAAAAAACCTTTAATATTATGGCGGGTGAAAGTGAATACTATGATGCGGGAGCTATAATCTCCTCATTAGAAGAAAAAATAGAATCACTAAAAGAAAAAATAAACTTGTTGGCAAGAAGTTTAATAGAAATAAAAGAGGAATTTGATAAAAGAATTGAAAAAATAGAGAAAGAGAATATGGACCTTAAATTAAAAGTTGAAAGCGTAAAAAGAAAAGCAGATTCAATATTTGAAGAAACAACAAAATTTGTAAAAAAAGAAGATTTGATACTTATAGAAAGAATGTTAAAGGACTTCCAACCACTAGAATTTATAAGAAGAAAAGATCTAGAAGAATATTTAGAAAAAATTAAAAATAAAGAAAACTAAAATAAATGGGTGCTCTAGAAAGGTATAATCAACTAAAAAAAGAAGGCAAAAGTGAGAATGAAATATATCAAATGCTTCAAGAAGAGGGTTTCTCAATGGCTGAAATAAATGATGCTGCATCACAAGCAGCAATAAAAAACGCTATAAACTCAAGCAATATACAAGGATATCAAGAAAGTGGGAGCTATAATCAAGAAAATGCTACTGGAAGTTACTATAATTACGACGGCGGACAGCAAGAACAATATGCCCAATACGGTCAAGAGTATTATCAATATCCAACTTATTCTGAAGGATTCTCAGCAGATACTACGACAGAAATAGTAGAACAAATTGTTTCTAAAAAAATGAAGGAGTTAATTGAAGGTATGAATTCATTAAAAAAAGAGAATATTTATCTAGCAAAAGAAATAGAAAATTTAAAAGAAAGACTAAAAAGAATAGAGGATAGTTTTGATTTCCTACAAAAAGCAATAATTGGAAAAATCGGTCAATTTGAAGAAAACTCAAAGATAATTCAAAAAGACCTAGATAATATTCATGGAACAATGTCAAAATTAATGAACCCTCTAATAGATACATACAATGAATTGAAAAGTTATAAAGAAAAAGTTCAAAAAAAATCAGAAAACTCAAACAAAAAAGAAGAAGAAATTAAAGAATAATTTATCTCCTCATCCACTCTTTCAACTCAATAGAAGCAAGCTCTTCTTCAACCTGTGTCAATCTTCTTGAATAGCTCTTTATCATTGAATAATAAACTCTTGTGTCCATCTCTCCTTTAACAAGGTATTTCTCCTGTGTTTTCTTAATTAGTTCTGTTAATCTTTCTTTTTCTTGATTTAGTGCTTTTTTCTTGCCTTTTATTTTTCCTAAATGAGCTAAAGAGGTTTCTGCTCTTATTTCTTCTTCAACACACTGGCCTAATCTTTCTTCGTATTGTGCCATTGCTGTTTGATACTCATCTATAGACATATGGCCTAGCTCAAAGCACTCTCTCTGAACAGTTTTCATTAGTTCAAGCAAAAGCAATTCTTCTTGTTTCAATAGCTTAAGTTTTCTTTTTAATAAAGCTCTTTTAGTCAATAAACCTGCAGAATAGCTTAAAACTAAAAAAGAAGCTAGAATAGAAGCAGATCTTAAAGGATTGTTCTTAACATAATAATAAAGATTAAACTCTCCTTTTGTTTCAACAGCATAGGTTAATTTAGCTTGCTTAAACTTCTCTGAAGCTTCTTTAAATGCCCCTCTGTTAAAAGCAGCTTCTGCCAAGAAAAATGTCTTTTCTGTTTCCATTACTTTAATTCCATTGTTCTTTGCTTCTTTTATTAATAGCTCAAGTTCTTGTTTTAGCTTTAATGCTTCTAAAGCACTTTCATAGATTAGCTTTAGTTCTTCATAATTTCTCTTTAAAGAAGAAAACTTTGTTTCTTCCAAGTTCTTTTTCATCTCTTCTAATAAAGAAAGAACTTCTCTTAAATAAAGATTTGACTTGTTCATCTCTTCTATGAATTTGTTTGCTTCTTCTAATAGTTTTAAAGCATCTTCTCTTGATAGGTCTAAGAAATACAAAGTTACTAATTTTGTTTCTGTATATGGCGACTTTGTCTGGTTTGTTTGTACAAATCCATCTATCTTAAATCTTAAAGTGTAATTTCCTTCCTTAAAATAAGCTGGAGCAGTTATTTTTATTGTTAAATTAAATTCTTTATTTCCTTCTATTCTTTCTATTTCTTTTGGAACTATTTCTATAAATTCAGAGTTTATTCCTGCTACAGAAATCTTTAAGTTTGTTAATGGCTGAGGATATTTGTTCTTTATTGGAAGAATAAACTCTTGCTGCTTTCCTATAACTAATTCAAATTGTGCTTCTGATTTTTCTTGCTTTCCTCCACCGCTACCACTACCTCCGCCAGAGCCTCCAGCGCTTGTTTGTTGTGGAACAGGACAATCAGGATCTTTAAGATGAGTGCATGAGGAAATACAAACTCCATCTGGCTGAGAATAGCAATAAACAAACAAATCTAAGCAATTCTCCAAGATGACTTCATCGTTAGCATGCTGTATTAAAGAATAATTTTCATTTTCTTTCTTATAACCAAAAGTAGAAGCACAAACTTTATAGACACCTTCTTCTAGGCTCTTTATGCTTTCTTCCCAATTAACTTCTGTTGTTAGATATTCATAAACTCCTGAATAAGTCATGTTTTCAACAACTCTTGAAGAATTAGAACTTAAAACAAAAGAAGATGGGAAGCTCCAGTTTAGTGTAACATTATAGGCAGTAAAGTTCTCATTTCCAGTTCCACCCATGTTTTCTGTGTAGAAAGTATAATTAGTGTAATTTCCATATAAAGAGGTTGTTAAATAAATAACTCCTGATTTGCTTTCAGTTATAACAGGCCTTCTTAAATAAGCTCCTGGTTGTGCTATTGTCATGTTTATTTTTATTGTTTCATAGTTTTTGTTAAATAGTGTATCTGTTATATTTGAGTCAATTCTTAAAACAGGAGATTCTTCTAAAGGAGAGCTAACAGAAGGAAAAACTCCTAAAATTGGAAGAGTTAAATTTGTTTTGTTTTCTATTACTAAATCAAAAGGAGTAACCCAATTAGAGCTTTGGTTAAATCTTAAGCCAGGATAATAACCTGAAAGCAATGCCCTTGATATATATGTCCAGCTGAACTCACCAATCATTGTTGAATTGTATTCAAGAGAGAATTTTATGTAACAACCTGAGTTATTTTTGTATTCTTTGTCTCCATCATTTATGAAAGTTATGTTTCCTATTTCTTTTATTTGGTTGAAGCCAAATACATGGCTCCCTGTTAATCCTTCTATTGTTAAATTCCACGTGCAGTCCCACTCCGACCTTATGAAAATGTCTTGAGTTCTGTTTATGTTGTTTGAAGAGTCATTGGCAAATATTCTGAAAGTGTAGTTTGTTTCTTCTTCAGAAGTTGTAAAGTTGTATTGGTAAATACCTGAAATAGAATCCCCTTCTATTAAGTTCATGGGAAAGTTATACCATTGGGAATCAGTTTCATTTCTTATCTCTAGTATTACAGAAGAAATGTTTGTTCTTTCATCTGTTGCATTTATAGTGAAAGTTATTGTTGTATTTGGGTCTATTTCTCCTAAATAGCTGGGAGTGTAAGTTAAGTTATAAAACTTCGGAGAAGAAGTGTCTATTATTAAGCTATAGTTTTGACTAACAAAAGAATTTTCTGCCGTATCATAAACATCTATATACCATAAGTATTCTCCGTCATTTAAGGAAATATTTATTTCTTCTTCTTTTGTGTAGCCAGCAATTTCTTTAAAAGTTGTATTTACAACATCTGAAGAATTATAGATTCTTAAGCTAATGTTTTTAAGCCCTGAAAGCTCATCTGAAAGATTAAATCTAAAAGAGTTTGAGCTCGAATTAGAATAATAATTATTTGTTGGTTCTAATATAAAAACAGTTGGAGGAGTCCTGTCTAAAATTATCTTTCTTGTCTCTGTTGAAAATGTTTGGTTGGCGATGTCTTTTATTGTTGCATTCAAAAAATAAGCATCTTCTTGAAGATTTGTAAAATTCTTTTCTGTTCCGATAAAAAAATCAACTAAACCAGAGGAATTCCATAGAGTTATATTGACATCTCCTGTAAGATCTCCCTCTACTTTAGCATAAATCCAATCCTGCGAAAAATTTCCTTCTTTAGTTGTATCACCGGAAAAATTAACTTTCAGAGAGAATATTATAAAATCAGAACTTGTAAAAATATACGGAGTATAAAATCCCGGACTTTCTAACCTTAATCTTGGAAGAATGTTTGTTGTACTTGTGTTTATTGTGAAGTTTGCTTCTCCATTAATAAACTCAACTTCATCTTTAAATGTATAGTTTGCTGTATTATTTCCACAAAAACTTGTTTGATTATTACATTCCCCAATACTTCCATAAATCTTTGTATTAAATAATTGCGTGCTGTTTATTTTCCAATTTAATAAATTGTTTCCTGTTTCATTTAGTTGTATTGAGTTTAATGTTGCCGTTCCATTATTTTTAAACCTTTGTGATTGATTATTGTAAATATTTTGAACTTCTATTGGTGTTAAAGCTTTATTAAAAAACATAAATTCATCAATAGAACCATTAAGATAACTTATTCCGCCAAAATCTACTCCTAATCTAAAATTAGCTTGGTTTAAGGTGAAGTTAGTGCTTATTCCCGAAGAAGAAAAATTCCCATTTATGTAAATAGAAACATTTCCACTTACATTCCTTGTAACAACTAAATGATTCCAATTATTAGCTTGAAAAGAGTTTATAGGAGAATATAAATCATAAGGTGTATTTGGACTTCCTCTTCCAAACTGACAAACTATTCTTTTAGTGTTTAGATAAACACATCTCCAGCCATTATAATAACCATTATCTATACCAACTATCCCTTGATTATTTGTAGTTTCATTAGCAATATAAACCCATAAACTTGCTGAAAATGTTGATATATTAAAAGCCGTATTTGTTATTCCTAAATAATCATTAACTCCATCAAATGTTAAGCAATTCCCATAACCTAAACTGCAGGAATTATTATTAACTAAACCATTATAATAAACACTATTTAAGTTATTCCCACTTAAATCATAAGATATGTTATTTGTATCTCCATCAAAACTCCAATAAGCTACAAGAGAGCCATAAGGATGATTTCCCGGCAAACTTTCATCTGCTTGTATAAAAACATTCCCATATTTAACACCATTATATCCGCTTATTTTATCTGTGTAATCATTTAAATTATTATCAAAATCCCATAAACTAACTATTCCGCTAATATTACAAGGACAATTTATTCTACCTAAATTATATAGCTCTTGAATTTCTGTTTGGTTTAAAGCTCTATTAAAAAAAGCTAAATCATCTATGCTCCCATTAAAATTTATAACAGAAGGACTAAAAGCACCTATTACAAAATTAGTTCCATAAGTAGAAGAATAGCCGTCTGTTTGAGTGTTATTATAGACTAAATTTCCATTAACATAAATTCTTGTTATGACATTACTCTCATTAACATCATAAACCCAAACAATATGGTTCCATTGATTTAAAGGTGCAGAATTTGGTGGAGCATAATATTGTTTCTGGCTTTCTGTTGAATTAGCATAATTTATATATGGTTGTGTTCCTGTAATTGCAACGAAATAATTATTATTTGCAGAGGAAAAAACTCCGTGCGTCCCTCCATTAATTCTATAAATCCAAGCTGATATTGTTTTAGAAGGTATTTTATAAGCATTAATATTTCCCAAACCTATGTAATTATTAGACAAACCATTAAAATTAGAATATTTTTCAACACTATTATTAATCTCTAAATGAAGAAAATTATTATTTGCTTTTGTATTATTTAAAACAGCTTCTGCTGTGTAGTTATAGATTTTTGTTATTGTGTAAGCTCCGAAGGAAAAACCTAAAAAAACTAGCACAAATAGGCTAAATAATAACACTTTTGAAAAAACCACTCTCTTTTTCATAAAAAAATAAAGAAAAAAAGGTTTAAAAAGGTTAATATTTTAATCTTTTTTCTAAATTTTTAAGCTGTTTTTTCATCAATTTTTCATAATCTTTCTTATTTAAATCAAAACTTCTTATTAGCTCAGCCAATCTTTCTCCAGCTACAACATTAGGGACAATAACAAAATCCGCACCTACTTTATACAGGGAGTTAACTTCTGAAACCCTGCTACAAGTAGCAATAATAATTATGTCTTTGTTCTTTTCTCTAATTTTTGAAACAAGCGTTAGGTTTGTATCAACATCGGGAACAGTAGAAACAACCATCTTTGCCTTGTCTAAATAAAGATCTTCTATAAGCGCGGCGTTAGAAACATCTCCATAAACACAATTAATTCCTTTCTCTTTTAATTTCTTAACCCTAACTGGATTAAAATCTATAATCAAATAATTTTTCTTTTTCTCTAAGAAATATTCCATTATTGAAAAACCAACCCTGTTCTCACCTATTAAAACATAATCATAAAAAGTTCTCCCAAGAATTTCTTTTTCTTTTATATTTTTTCTTTCAAAAATTGAAAGCGGTCTTTCTAAAATTTTGTAAATTTTTTCTGAATATAAAATCATATAACTTGAACCTGCTATGGTCACCATACCCACAATTGAAACTAAAGAAGGAATATGAATAAAACTACCACCAACTTTTTCTATTACAATATGTCCTGCTCTAACACCCATTGCTATCAAAATAAGTGAGAATTCAGAAATTTGCGCTACCGTAAGACCTGCCATAAAACCTGTTTTTTTACTATAACCTAAATAACCCATAAGAGCTATAACTATTAATGGATTTCCTATCAGAATAAAAAGAGAGAAAATAATTGATGGCCAAAGAAGGCCAGACATATTAGACAAAACCATCTCAGAACCTAAAAGGACAAAAAAAGAAATAAGAAAAAAATCTCTTAATGGCTTCATTTTAGAGCTAACGTCAAAAGCAAAAGAGTATCTTGACAAGATAATTCCTCCTATTAAAGCTCCTACTTCTAAACCAACCCCAATATAATTAAAAAGACCTGCAATTGATAAACCAAAAACAATTGAAAATAAAAACAAAAACTCCTGAGAACTAGCAAGAAAATTCTCTATTCTTTTCAAAACAATCTTTCCAAAAATAGTCAGAAGAAAAAAAACCAGCATTCCTTTCAAAAAAATAAAAGCGAAAGAGCTTAAAGTGCCAACATTTTTAGAAAAAGAAGAAACAAAAATCAAAATAATCACTGCAACCAAATCTTGCACAATTAAAAAACCAATTGAAATTCTGCCATAAAGTTTCTCTAAGGCATCTTTATCTGAAAGAAGCTTCATAATAATAATTGTTGAAGAAAAAGTAAGCGCAATGGATATATACAAAGAAGCTATAACAGAAAACCCAAGTGCCTTGCAAATGAAAAAACCAATTACCGAGGTAAAAACAATTTGCCCAATTCCAGTAACCAAAGAAACTTTTCCAACCTCTCTTACTATAGTTGGATTTAAATTTAGACCTACCATAAACAATAAAAATGCAATTCCAAACTCTGAAAAAACTCTTAAAGTGCTTTCAGAAGAGACTAAATTAAAAAAAATCGGCCCAATTAAAACACCTGAGAAAATGTAAGATATTATAAGGGGCTGTTTAAGGGCTTTAAATATAACTGAAACTATAAGAACAATCAAAAAAACCAAGCTCAACTTTATTATTTCTTCCATTAGTTCCTAAAAAAATGATTTAACTCTAAAATGTTTTCGCTAACAGTTGATTGCAGTTCATTAATCATTTTTTCCTGAATATATTCTCTTAATTCTCCAGTACAATACTCAATTCTCGAGTAAGGAAGATTTCTTTCTCTTAGAGGGGTAGAGCATTCCATAACAAGCTTCTTATTTTTTTGCTTATCATAAAATGCAACTCTTGAATTGCAACTATCTAAATCTCTTCCATAAATTCTATTAAATAACAAAATAAAATCTTTGCTTTCATATTTGGCTCTCTCGCATCTCTCCATCCTGTCCCTAAAACAAGTTTCATTTGGGCATTTCATATAATAAAAAAAATTTGCATAAATCAATAATCCTAAAAAAAACAAAAAAAGCGCCGAAATCAACAAAATCTTCTTCTTTTCTTTTTCACTTTTTTTAAGAAACCAATTTTTTATTTTCTCAAAAATGTTCTTTATTTTTATTTCCTCCTCAAATTGCCTAAAATCAACTTCTGCTATCTTCTCTTTTGAAAGAGAATTTCTCAAAAAGACAAGAAATCTTACCGCTAAAAAAGAAATATAAAGAAAGAAAACCCTTATAATAGAGTAAATCACACTAAAAAAAACCAATTTCTTCTTTTTTTTAGATAAACTATTAAAATATTCTAACGCTTCATTAAGTTCTATGTCTTTAATTTTTCCAAAAAGATAATCTCTAACATATTTTTCATCTTTGCCCATTCTATAAGCGCTTTCAACAAAATTTTTTATCCTTTTATCCATTCAAAAACCCCCAAAACCTTTCTTAAATTAAGAAAAAACATTACTCTATCAAACAAAGATATTTTATAATACTCCCTATCTTCTTCGCAAAGAAAAGAAACCTCCGGCAACAAAAAAATTTCGACCAGCGACTTTTTTGAATATCTAGAATCAGTCAACCTAGAAATAAGCTCATTTGTCTTCTTATCATAAATCTCTATATATTTTTTTCCGCACAAGGTTACCTCTCTAAAAAAAACTTCCCTTTTAAGGTAACAATCTTCTTTCTCAATAAAACCTGAATAACACTTATTCTTATCAAAGCAAACTCTTTCTTTTTTTCCTTTGAACCAATCTTTTCCCAAAATTACCTTTTCAAAATCAAAAAAAACTTTGCATTCAGACCAAGGAGAACATAAAAAATCTGCTTCACAATCACCTTCCTTTAATTTAGAAATATCTTCAGGCAATTTAGAACACCTTCCTTTATTACAAAAACCTGAAGAACAATTCCCACAACTAACAATCTTTCCACAAAAAAAGTATTCTCCGCACTCGTAACCTAAATCCTTACATGTTAAGTTACAATTTATCTCACATTTTCCATTAATACAAAAACCATCTCTGCAATCTCTATCAGACAAGCAACCATAGCAAAATCCATCTTTACAAAAAGGAGAAATTCCTAAGCATTTTTCTTCGTTGCCCCATTCTGTGCAATTATCTCCATTAAAGTCCCCACAAACCCTTAAACTTGAGTTTGAAACACATCTTCTAGAACCAAGTACGCATTCGTCTATGCATTTTTTTTCTTCTCGTACCGAACCGCCGCCCCCACCAGAACCTCCACCATCATTCGAAGGAAAGTTTCCCTGCTCATCAAAACATTGCCTGAGGTCAAAACGGCAAGTGCTTGGATTACAACTTAAATTTCCTCCGGCATAGCCCAAAGAAACACAGGTTTTTCCTCCGAGATTTTGTCCATCACAATGCTCATCTAAATTTATTATTCCATCACCGCACCCCTCAAAATACATCTCTAAAAAAAGATTTCTCTCTCTTTGAGAATTTGAAAAAGAAGCAGAAGATTGCGAAGACATATTAATTCTTTGCCCTGTTTCTAAATCAACTAAAACAGGATTTGTTCTAAAATACTGCCCAGAAAAATCAGAAGGATCCCAATAAAAAAAAAGTTCTCCTGTTTGATTCGCAGGGCTTACAACTTTATAAACCAAATCAAGAGTTTTGTTCATTGTTCCTCGAGGATTCCAACAATCAACAGAAAGATTAATATTCTCTTGCTTATATCTTGAAAAAAGAAGCGAATAATCATCTATAAGAGGAGGCAAAATAAAATCATATGAATCAAAAGGGTCACTGCTACATTCATCTAAAAATTTAATAAAAAACTCTGCGTCCAAGTCATTTAATCGCGAATTTATAGAGATCTCATTTTGCGCTGAAGAGAAAACAACAAAAAAGTTCAAAACTATAACAAGCAAAATATTTTTAATAGCACCTCTTTTATTCTCCATAAAACAATATAAAAATAGGACATTAAAAATCTTGCGAATGGCTCTGGCGAGAATTGAACTCGCGACCTCCGCCTTATGAGAGCGGCGCTCTACCACTAAGCTACAGAGCCGTAAAATAGTGAAAAACGAATAACTTATAAACTTTTCTTAACTAGAGAAATAATGGGTGAAAAAGAAATACTGGGCAATATTTTATCAGATTTTATAAAACAAATAAAAGAAATTCCAGAAGTGTATTATATCATAAAGTTCCTTCAAGGAGTTGGATTAGTTATAATTATTTATATAATCTTTTTAACAATAACCGAAATTATCAAATTCAAAAAATTATCAAAAATTCAAAAAATATATGAAAAAATCAACTATATAGAAAAAAAATTAGAGAGAATCGAATCTAAAATAGATAAAAAATACAATTCAAAAAAACAAAAGAATTAATTCTCTTCTATCATATGCACTCTTCTAAGCACTTCTTCTTCCCATTCATCAAGCCCTTCTATCTCCCATTCTTCTTCTCTCATTTTCTCCTCCCTCTTTTAATTTTCTAGAAAACCTTACTGATTTTAAGAGACCTTGAGATACCCTCCCTGCGATGTAATTAATAAAGAATTCGTGATATCTAAAGGCCCCGAAAAAATCAATAATGGGCCCCTAGAATTGTCACAAAGCCAACTAAGGAAAATCTTCCTTTAATACAGCTCTTAGGCATATATTGGCTTTGCATATATTAAAAAAATAATTGAACTTTTTAAATTTAACTGAAATTTTGTATATACTTCTTAATTAAAACATAAGAATAATTTTTGAAAAATATTAGACCTTATTCTGCCTAATTAATTTCTTAATAATTAAACTTCCAAAACAATTTCGATTGTAGAAATAGAAAGCTGCTTTCCGGCCTTATCCGTGAAGTTTTCTGTACCGATTGAAACTTTTGATTTAAGATTTTTGTCTTTTAGGAACTTATTTCTTACAACTTCTGCAACATCAACCGCTTTGGAAATAAATTTTCCCCTAGACCTTATCGTAACTTGTTTTAAGTTTTCAGTATTGAACTGAAGAACAACTGCACTTACATATTTCATTAAAGGTTTGCTTCCAACTAGAACAACCCCCTTCTCAATTTGTTTTTCTTTCACTTCCTGCGTTTTGTTTTCAGTTTGTACTGCCATGTTCAATTAATTTAAACTCTCTTTTCTTAATTCTTGCAATATAACCTGCAATTTGATTTCTTATCTTTTTGCTAGGCATTGTATTTCCAAGTATTTTTTTATTCTCTTCAAAACTTTTAGTAAATAATTCGGGAGAGGCAGAAATAAAATCCTCTGCACTTTTTTTTACTAGCTTTGATTTAATTCTTCCCATGAAAATTCATTAAAAAAGGTATTTTTAAATTTTACTAATCCTAAAAAGAAAAAATTTCCTTTATGTCTTCAAAAAACTTCTTTTTTATATCTAAAACTTGCTTTTTTTCTTCTCGAACAAACAAAAAAAATCCATCATAATTCTGATAATACTTTTTGTAATCCTTAAATATTTCCTTGTCATCAACACTTTTTTTGCCATACACAAAAACCAAGTAATTTTTACTTTCTATAGAACAAACTAAAAGAACCTTATCTTTTGTGTCTTTAAGTATTTCTTTTATAACAAAACCTTTCTCTTCAATTGCTTTTTTAGAAAAATCAAAAAGAGGGTTTGTCTTTTTCTTTTTTTGCGGTCTTCTTTTTTCTTTGATAGCATGTTTTTCAATTGCCCCCTCTTCCTTTGCTTCTTCCGCTTCTTTTTTCGCTTCATTAACTAAAGTTTCTTCTTTTATTTTTTCAACAATTTCGGCAACTCTTTTTCTTATAATATCCTCTACTTCTTCCCTTGAAAATTCCTTTTTTATGTCATTCCAAATGCTTTGACCAATAACCCTCTCCTGGCCTACTGCCACTTCTTCTTTCTTCTCCCCGCCTATTGCTTCTTTTGCTTTCTCGTCAGACAAAAGATGGTACTTCCAAAAAAGTTTTTCTCCAACTCTTACAGGAACAGCAAAATCTTTAATAGAACGAAGAGCAACCCTTATTTGAGGACTTTGTTTTTCATCCTCTAAAATTCTATTTTGTTTCAGTTTCAAAAAAGCATCTTTCTCAACGGGCTTTAAGTTATCAATAAAATTCTCAAGTTTTTCTTCTTGACCCTCCAAATAGTATAATGGAGAAGAACCAACTTTCAAGTTTGAAATTTTTATTTTTCTTTCTGCCAACAATTCAGAAAGAATGGCAGAAGTAAAAGTTAAGCTCATTCCGCTAATTTTCGTTAAATTTACAGGTAAGGAAGGCCCTCTTTCTCTTAAGTATTCAATTATTTTCTGCTTGACAGAAGAAACATTTATTGTCATAATCTCCTCCATAAATTTTCATAATAAGAAACATCGTTCTCATCATCAACTATTGCTAAAAGTAAAATTTTATTAACTGAATGAGCAACCCTATTCTTAGCAAAAAAATCCTTAAATGAAATTTTTTCATGCTCTGAAAAAACAGAAACCAACCATTTTGCATGTTCTTCGCTAACTTTTTTTCCTTTTTCATAAACTCTAAAATCGGCTCCAAATTTTAAAGCGCTCTTAACAACATACCCTTTATTTCTTAAATCCTTAAAAACTAAGTATTTTAAAGAAAAACTTTTATCTTTTTTCTCGAAAAAAGCAATTAATTCTTCAACAAACATTTCTTTTTCATTAATTTTAGATAAAATCATTTTTCCTTCCTCTAAAAGAAAAACCGATTCAAATGAAGAATAAAAAACTTTTTCTCCATCTTTTTCTCCGAAACAGCTTTCTTCTAAAAGAGAAAATGCTTCTTTTGTGTTCGAGAATATTTTGCCCGAAGAAAAATATGCCTTAATCTTTTCCATTAATTTAAATCAAAAAATAGATATATAAGCTTTTTCTAAAGATTTATTAAGCTAAATTTTTTATAAAAAATATGAAAAAATCTAAAAAAAGAGCTCTTTCAATGCCACAAGAGTTTACAGGATGGTTCATATTAGGGATAATAGTATTGATAATAATTTTATTGATAATATTTGCATTAAGGGGAAAATTATCTAACGGAATAGATTACTTCAAAGGTTTTCTTAGATTTGGGGGAAGAGAATAAATGGGAAAGAAAAAAGCACAATTACAAAGCGATCCTATTATAATTTTTATAGTAGTAATACTGGTCGTCTTGCTGGTTGCTTTCTTTCTTTTTAGAACTAGGATTGACCTCTGGATAAAAAATCTTCCAGAATACCAAAGAAATGATGGGGAAGATATAGAAATTGTACCAGACAATATTCAAGTTGATATTTGCCCAGATGGATATGAAGAAGTTGGGAGATTTAAAAGTGGAACAAGTAATTCTTTTTTTTATATAAAAGAAAGTGGCAATTACAAAAGGACAGAAATACAATGGGTTGTTGGAGGAGACAAAATTATAATTAATCTACCCTTACCTTTTAGAGAAGTATATCTTGGCTCAAATATTCTCAATGGCCCGCACGAAAGAAAAATATATATTGATAACTCTGTTTTCACTAGAGGAAGCTCTAAATTTTTAGAAGTTCTAAAAAAGGAGTTGGAAACAGGAGAAGAATTATTTAAAGCTCTTATTCTTTTAGACAACTCAACAATAAAAGGTTTGGGCGGCCCAAATTATGTCTGCCAAAAAAAAGAGGCGTGGGATGACCTAGAAAGAAAGCTAAACTTAATTTATTGGGGCGTTGAAGAACCAAGAATAGTTGATTTGAGGGGAGAAACTAGAAGGAGGATTTTAGAAAAAAAAGAAGAATACTTAATTATAAACCTTAAAGACTATCTAGTATTTGGATTATTAAGAAATAATGTTGACAAATTTTATTTAAAAAAAGAAAATGATAGAATCTTTCTTTATTTTGGGCAATTAACTACTGCTAGGGGACGAAGATTATCCTCAGTAGGGGAAATTTCTGAAGATGGAAGAATAATTATTTATTGTACTATTGAAGGAAAATCTTGGATAACGGGAATTTATTCAAATTATATTAAACCAGAAGAATTAAAGATGCCAGATAATATTTTAAAAGATATTTCTGGAAAACCATATGGTTGCAAAACAAATATTTTTTTAAACTACTCTGAGATAAATAATACTTTTCTTGGTAAAAGATCTCCTTAAAAACAAGCAGAGTATAATAGAACCTTAGAAGATTTCCTGAAAAAAGAAATTAAATTTGGCAATGAAAGAAGAAAAATATATGAACAAATGATTGAAATAGTTGAAAAAAGATCAACAGACAATATAGAAACCTTTGCTCAAGAAGAAATAAATAAACTTAATAAAGAAATCGGAGAAAGAGCTTGGGCAGTTAGATACTATAAAGATGTAATTGGAGCCAGAAACAATTTTAAATACATAAAAAAAGACGTGTGGAGATCCGCCAATCGAGATAATAAAGTTTTTGAAGGAGAAAAAATAATATTTTATCAAAGTGGAAGAATGTTGAGAGTCCAAATGATAATCTTGGATTCTTAGAAAAAATATCCTCCTTAAAAATAGAAACAGACTAATGGAAATTAGTTCCTATAAAGTCGATTACGATGAAATCATAAGAAGATTAAGTGTTACTTCTCACTAAGGATATAATAACCATCTAAAAAACTAGCTCCTGCAGCTATTCGAAGTTTTTCTAAAACGACCTCATTGTTTTCTTTTTCAGATAAATTTCTTGTAAGGTTATTTTCTTCATTAAAGTCGGTAAAACACATAGAAAAAATAGGAGATCCATCTTTGTCAGCTGTTAAAACTCCATTCATCGAAACAGATATTTCTAAAGTCCCTTTAGCAGGATGGTTAACTTCTACTTTTTTTCTTCCATTCACAAATAAAAAAGGCAACCCTCTGAAAGACCTAACTTCTTCTATTGTAAAAGGTTTACCATCTTCTAAAGGATGATCGCTCTTTTTAGGAACAACAAACTTACCTCCCTCTGCCAAAGAAATAGTCCCAAAATCGCCCCTTAATTTTTTATTTAATAGCGGATAATTCATTCCAACAATAACGAAATCCTTATTGAGCATGTTTCTTGATAGGTTTGGATAAAAATAGTACCGAAGATTTTCTACATTTATATTCTCTTTATTAAACTCAAAAGCCATATCCTCCTCTTCTATTCTCAAATGAAGAGTTATAAATTCCCTATCCATTTTAGTGCGAGGTTCAAAAAAAAGACTTTGTGCTTCCATAATTTCTCCCTCGTTTAAGAAATCATTAAGAATATCAAATCTAAAATAACCTCTGCTATCCTTTTCAAATCCAGAATATCTAGAAACTATTGAAGGTTCATCTTCTCTAGCAAAAAGAATTATGTGGGGTTTTTTTAAGAAAACAATCTTTTTTCCGTTATCATTTTCTTTAGATAATGCCCAAACCCCCTCCAACTTCTCCAATTCTTTTTCTTGTTCTGATGAAAACAATTTTCTCCCTCCAGCCAATCTCAATTCCACCCTATCTTCTTCAAACAACCTTTCTAAGTCGGAAGCTCTAAAAGATCTAAACTCTTCTTCATTATCAAAACGACTAAAAGTCATCCACATTCTATTGGGGGATAAACTTCTTAAAAAAGCAGCTTTGAATGATTCTGGTGGAAAAAAACAATTGTTCTTTTATCAAAAACTTTTTTAGTACCAAAAGGCATTGAATCTTTATTTGATCCTTCAATCAAGGTAATCTTATCTATATCTAAAACATAAACCGCATTTCTCATATACCTTCCTGCTCCAACACCGTCAGCCACTTCCCAAGTTCCTAAAAAATTATTAAAATCAACAAGCGAAGGTAAGCTAACAATAATCCCAATGTCTCTAATCTCTCCATGAATTGTTCCATAATCTCTTGATTTATTTTCTACAGGCAAGGATTTTATTAAAAAAGCAACTTTCTCGTCTTCAAAACCATCATTTCTCAAGGTCATTTCGAAAGCCCTTGCAGTAGAAGATTTTAGTGAAGCAAAAGAAAGAGAAAAAGAAAGTGCTTTTCGTTCTTTAGAAAATGCAGTTTATATTCAACCTTTTCTCTTTCTTTTGCTTCCTCTGCTCTTTTTTCAAGATATTTTTTTAAATTTTTTAATGGGCCAAGTTCAAATTCGTCTATTAAGTCGGAAGTTAGTTCTTCCCCCACTTCTCCAAGATAAGGAACGAGATTCAAACCTCCTGTCAAAAAAGCATCCCCTTTATCAACTAAATAATCAACTCCTTTATTGGCTGCCCACATAAAAATTCTTCCTGCAGGAGTATCAGCAAAATCCATTAAAACTCTTTGAGGATTATTCTTTCCATTATGAACCCATTCCCACTGTTTCAAATTACTCAAAAAAATATTCTCTCCAGTTGAAACAAAATAAGCTCTTGTTTTGTCATTATCTAAAAAAGGAACATTGTATGGGGGCAGTTTTTTTGCTTCTTCAATATTTCTTTTTCCAAGCAAAGGTCCTTCCTCTGTCATTTTTCCAGCACTATAAGAAAAATAAAAAGTACCTGTATCATAATCCATTCTTCCTTCAAAATAAATTGGAAAGTTTCCTTCAGAAAATCTTTTTGTTGTTGTATCTCTGTATAAGTCCATCGGAACTTCAAAAGAAAATTCGGGATTTTCTCTACTAACTTCAACAGAATATTGTTGTCTTGACGAAATTTCTGCTTTTCTTTGTTGTTGGGCATAACTATTTATCGGACTAAAAAGAAGTGTTCCTGCTAATAATCCCCTGCCTACAATATCTGTAAGAGTTTTCCTGAAACCCATAAAAATATTGTTATTTTTTTATTTTTAAAAATAATTCTAAAAAAATGGAAGATTTAAAGAAGTTAGGCCTTATAGGAATCTTGGTAGCTTCTCTTTTAACTTCTCCAATTTGTGGTTGCGGAAAAAATACGGAAGAAAAAACACTATCCGAAACAAGAGAAAAAACGGAATATCAAACTTAAGCAACTGCTAAAGAAGAAACAACCTCGCCAAAAAAATCTTCACAAAAAATTATTGAGCGGCATAGAAAGAGATCTGCCCTAAGAGATGAAAGAAAAGACTATGTTGAAAACTTTGCTGATTTAAATATAAAAATGCTTTATTTCAAAGGAGGAGAAGTAGAACTTTTCAGGAATCCTTTGGGTGAAACTTTTATTGAAAGTGTTGATCCTTTTTGGATAAGCGAGAGTGAAATTACAATAGGGCAATGGTTAGCATATCTAGAAAGAGATAGAGGTTATGATCCTAAAGAAGATACTTATAACCGAAAAGGAGGCGTACCTGAAAATATAAGAAATCCGAATATGCCTGTGAAAAGAATTAGCTTTCTAAATGCTTTGCGTTTTGTTGAGTATCTTTCTGCAAGAACAGGAAAAAACTATAGAATTCCTACAGCTGGCGAATGGCTTCTTGCTTGGCGAGGAGAAAATATTCCAAAAGAAGGAATTTATGGAGAAACAAATAGAGAAATAGCAAACATCTTTTGGGTTGATAAAGACTTAGAAAGAAGAGTAAAAGAAATGGAAAATAGCAGAGGAGCTCTAAACTTAAGAGAATGGGCTGAGTTGAGAGAAATACTGGAAAGAAACCAACCCAAATTATGCCAATAAAAAGCTTAAAACCAAATCAGTATGGAGTTTATGATATGCTTGGAAATGCTGCAGAGTTTGTCAATATTAATTTAAGAAGATTAAAAAAAGATTTCTTTTTGAATTATGAAGAAATGAGAGAAGATAGGAGCTTTATAGAGATAGATGGAGATCCTTGTTTTATTTGCATAACCCCTGGAATAAATTTTACTCCTGGAGAAGATGAAAGCATAGAAAAAATGAAAAATTATTTTCCAAACCATTATGATAACGGTTACTCTCCTTCCAAGAATTTATTCGGAGATAATGTTGGTTTTAGAATAATCAGACGTCTAGAAAAAGAAGAAAAGTGATATAACAAAACCCTTATTAATCCTTTTTTCTCTATAAATTAATGAAAAACAAAAAGGGGCTTTGGTTCGGAGAAGAAGCTGGAAAAATTGTTCTTGGTGTTATTGGAATTGTTTTAATGATATTTCTTATGTTCAAACTTATCGGAATTTTAATACAAAAAACAGAATACGAACAAGCAAAAGTTGCGATGAGAGAAATCGAAGATACTATTAACTCCTTAAAAGAAGGAGAAGTAGGTTATGCTTTTATTGAGAGTCCGAAGGGGTGGTGGATTTTGGCTTGGCCATATCAAAATTTTGAACAAAAACCACAAACATGTGGAGAAAATTGTGTTTGTATTTGTCCAACTCCAACAATTGCAACAAAAAAAAATTCTTTAAGAGAATGTGAAAGTAAAGGCATATGTAAAAAAACAAGTAAAAAAGTTATAACAATTAATAACAATCCTCCAGAAGGAATAATTAATACGATTATAGAAAGTATCAACATAATAAAAGAAGGTTATACAAATAATCTCCCAATATATATAGAGAGTCCAACAGAATTAGAAATAACAGTAAAAGAAAAAGAGGTAGTTATAAAAAATAGAGTAGAAAAAGAATGGACGATTGACAAATTTATAGATTCTTTTTTATTAGAAGCAGAAAGTGGCTCAAAACTTGATAGTGCACTAAATGAATTACATATTGCAATTTTAAAAAATGTAGGTGACATCAAAAATGAGTTAAGTGAATTGGAAAAAACAATAAATAATGAAAATAAAAAAAATGAAATTCAACAGATCAGAAATGAGTTAAGTGAATTGGAAAAAGAGTCAGTTGAAATTAATAAGCTTTTCATAGAATATAAAACTAATTATGAATCACAAAAAATAAGTTTTTTTAGCAAATATATTTTAAGATTAAAAGGTTCTGAGATAAGTGATGAAGAATATAAAAAATTAAAAGAAAAAAGAACTCCTATAATCAAAAAAATTGTTGAAATAAGAAAAAAATTAGAAGATATAAAAAATGAAATTTAGAATAAAATTTCAAAAAAAATCCCAAGGCAATTTTGAACAATTAGGAAAATATATAATCTGGTTTTTAATTACTGTCCTCTTGTCTGGCGCTTTATATTTTTTAATTAAAAAATTGACTAGTGGAGAAATATGAAAAAAGGAGAAATGAGTGTTGGAATGATTGTGGCAATTATAATCGTTATTGTTACAATTGTTATTATTGCTTTAACTTATTATCAATTAATTAAAACAGAAGACTTAGACAGAGAAACATGCAAGACAAGTGCTGTTTTGAGGGGAACAATTCCTGACAGCATTTTAGAGTCACAAGCAAAAGACTTAGTTCAATTAAAATGCAAAACAAAAAAAATTTGTGTAACAACAAACAGGTGGCCACTTAAAGGAGAATGCCAGAAAGATTTTGGTTCTTTGGAAGGAAAATACTCTACATATAGAATAAGCAAAGATAAAGAAAAAGCAGAAAAACAGATAAAAACTTTGCTTGCACGAGAAATGGCTGACTGCTGGGACATGTTAGGAAGGGGGGCTTATGCAATTTTCAAGAGAGAAATAACTGTAAAAAAATCTGTTGGTTCAGTTGGAATAATATGTTCAAGAATAAAATTTGATGAAACAGTTACAGAAAAAGATAATAATCCCCAATTAAAAGAGTTAGAAGGTTTTAATGATTACTTATTGAGATATAAACATCCCCAAATGAATGTTTCTTATTGGGATTTTTTAAGAAATTCTTATGATGGGGAAACAATGAATATCCTTTTTGGTCAAAGCGTTTCTGGAAGCGGAAGCACTAGTTCAGGAAATCCTCAGAGTAGTGAATTAATTAGTGATTTTCTAAATACTAAAATAAATCTAACAACAACCCAAGCAATAATGTATGTTGAAGCAAGACCGACAGCAATGGGGGCGCTTATAGGTGCTTCTGTTGGCGGAATTGTTGGAGGATTATTAGGTTTTAAGGCAGGGCACCCTTTTGCTGGCGCGATGATCGGCGGCGTTGCTGGTTGGGGAGCAGGAGACTGGATTCATTTAAAATCTTTAAAAGTCGAAGGAATGTTTCCGGAAGCAGAGTATGCAGCAGGGGTTTTTTTATTAGATTACACAAGTGAGGGATTTAAAAAATTTAACGAAAAAGGAGAATTTTATATTGCAAGCCTTGGTTAAAAGTTAAATTTATAATATTAGTTTTATTTATAAAAAAATGAAAAATAAAAGAGCCGATATGATTTATCCTATTGTTATTTTTATAGTTCTAAATATAATTTTTATGTCGTTAATGCTCATTTTTGTTAACAGAGTTTCTTCTGAGGCTCTCCGTTATGAAGAAATTTATGCAAAAAAAATTGGGTTAATGCTAAATAGGGCAGAAAGAGGGGATTTCTTTGAGATAAATATAACTGACTTAATAAAAAATGCTCAAAAAAATAGAATGGATTCAAAATTTATGCAGGAAGAAATGATAATAATAAATACAACAGAAAGTTTTGTTCAAATTAAAACAAAGAAAGAAGGGGGTTTTGTTTATCATTTTTTCTCTAAAATAGAAATTGATGAGAGTTTAACAAAAATTCATTTAGATGTAGATAATCAAAATAGGACAATAGGAGGAAAACTTTTAATAGGAATAAAATGAATAAAAAAGCCGATGAAAAAATTTTCTCTTTGTGGTGGTTTGTCTCTTTAGCATTAGTTGGACTAGTTGTAACAATAGTTACACTAAATTATTTTAGTTCTCCGATAGATGTCAGAGCTCAAGAAATATCTATGCTTCAACAAAAGATTTTAGACTGCATTATAAAGAATGGTTATCTAAAAAATGAAGTTCTTTTGTGGAATGAGGGGGCGTTTTTTGATGAATGTGGTTTAAACAAAGAATCTTTTAAAGAAGAAAAAAATACAACAAGATTTTTACATTTAAAAATAAAGAATGAATATGAATTTGAAATAAAAAAATTTAGATTCGGCCAGTTCTCGTATGAAAATGATTGCACAATTAAACAAAAAGGGCCATACCTTCCTGCTTGCTCCCAAACAAAAATTCTCGTAAATTACTTTAACGAAACAGAAAATAAAAAAGAAATCTTAATCGTGGAGTTATTGGTTGCTTCTCAAAATCATGGAAATAAAAAAAGTTTTGTTTAAAATGAAAAAAAATAAAAAAGCACAAATTTCAAGTACGCTCTCATGGTTTGTAGCAACAATAGTTATTTTTTTTATTCTGATGATTTTTGTTTTTTTTGCTGGCTTAAAAAATATTAAAGACATAAAGAATAACATTGTAGATGATGTAAAAACTGTAGGAACAGCTGCTTTTTTATCACAGGAGGAACAAAGAGCACTTTTTTATTTATTTGAAGAAGAAGTGGAAAATAAAAAATTTTATTATTTGACAGAAGATTTTATAGAAAAGATTGACCCATTTTGCAGTAATAAAATAAATCCTAAAATGGAAGACTATCTAAAAAGATTAAATGATAAAAACAAAATAATCAAAATTTGTAGTTCTTTTTTTATAGTTAATGGGCTATCTTATATAGGTGATGGTGTTTCTGCATACTCAAAAGGAAGAGCAAATTATTGTTTTTCATACCCTAGAGGAAAAAAATATCCTTTCCAGACTGATTTTAAATTATTTTCAGATATAGAAGATTTAAGTTACGGTTATAGTTTCTTCTTTCCAGAAAAATCTTTTGCTTTAATTAAATATTACATAGAAGAATGCTAAAAATGAAAAATAAAAAAGCTAACTTAGATATAGTAATATTTACAATAATGGTTTTAATTATTTGTGTTTATGCTTTAGTCAAAATTGCTTCATACAATGAAAAGTTTGAATTTAGATTGAAAGGCTATGATAGTATAGAAGAAATTCAACTGGAAAAAAAAGACATGGAGTATAGATTAGAAAAATATCTTGAAGAATGTACATATTATAGTTACTACAATTTAACTAAAAACAAAAAATTCTACGAAGAAAAAGAAATTGAAGAGATTTTATTTTTTGATAAAATGAAAAAAGATATAAATGAAAGTTTAAATAATGCAACTAAAAACTGCTTAAAAATAAAAGCAATTAACGAATATAACTCTTTTCAAAATAAAAACAATTATACTTACAAAAAAATTTTAATAGAAAAAATAAAAGACCTAAACTTTGATTTATTTTTAGATGATGAAAAAATAAATATTAAACTAAAAGAAATAGAATTCAAAGTACCAGAAATTACAAAAAAAGATAAATTGAATGCAGAGATAATTTTTAAAAAAATAGGTCTTCTTCCTTTTTACGACATACACAAAACACTTGAATGTAAAAAAGACATGGATTGTATGAACAACATAACAAAAAACTTATTCGATGTTAAAGTAGAAGAAAAAAAAGAAAATAAAAATAATAAAACTATAACTTACTCAATTTATAACTTTACTTCGATAAGAGATTTTTATATAAATGAAGAATTCAATAAAATAAACTTCGAAATAAAAATCTTAGAAGAAATAAAAGAAGATTCTCCCTAAAAAAAATCCTTAAGGGAAACTTGCTTTTTCTGTTCTTGAATCTCTTTAAGTTTTTCTAAGGCATTGTCTATTCTTTCTTCTGAAAAATCTCTCTCAAGAAGGATCTTCTTAACTTTGTCAAAATCAATTTTTTTCTTTTCTACTCTTGAAATATTATTTCCTTTATATTCTTTAAATTCCTTAAAAATATCTGTCCAAATAAAATCAATAACATATTTTCCGCTTTTTTGCAGATAATCAAAAATCAATGCAGGATATTTGTATTTTCTAACAATTTCAAGAGCTTTTTTTTGACCTAGTCCTTTGATTCCACCCGGATTAAAATCTGTCCCAACAATAATTCCTAAACAAATCAAACCATCTCTATCTATTTGTAATGTTTCTAAAACATGCTGCAACTCTATCAACTCAAGATTAACATCTACCAAAACTCCTGAAGAAGTTCTTCTTTTTCTAGCAAGAGTTAAATTTCTAATCAGCCTAGGTGTTCCATAAAGTAAAGAATCATAGTCCTGTGAAGCACAGGCCCATACAACGTTAGATTTTGCCAAAAAAGAGGCTTCTGCTTCTCCCTCATTTATTGACTCAACAAAAGAAATTCCTAAGGCAGATAAAAGTTCTTTGCTTTCTTTAATTATTTCTTCATTTATCCTAACAAACTGCCTTGAGTATTTAGCCATCTCCTCTATTTCCCCTTTTTCTTTTGCTTCCTCATATTTTTCTAATGCTTCTTTTTTTCTTTCAGCTCTTTCTTCAAGTTCTTTTCTTTTTAACTCGGATGGTTTTCCATCAAAAACATAAACAAGTTCTATTCCTTCGCTAAGCAAAGAAATATTTCTATAAAAAAGCCCTGACAAATGAGAGGTTATTTTGCCTTTAGAATCCATCAGCGGTGTTCCGTCTTGCTGTCTTATCGTAGTTAAGAATTGATAAAGAGTGTTCATTGCATCAACTGCAATTGTCTTTCCTTTTAAAAGAGAAATATCTATTTCTTTCCTAGGAATAATATCTGCTATTTGTACTCCCATTAAAATAATAGGAATTAAGGGATTATTAATTTTTCTAATTTCCTCTAGAAAACTCTGGCACAAATACATCATTGACAAAATATCTAAAGGCATTAAAATCTGCCCAAAAACCAGCAAATCTAGAAAAGAATCTTAAATCATCACTAACGCCTTTTTTTCTTAAATCGTCATCTAGTTTTTTCATTCTATAAAATCCTTCAGAATAATTTGCTAATGAAAAAAGCTCGGACAAACAAAAATTAAAAGAATCTTGATCGATAGAATATCTCTTCACGCCTGACAAAAAAACCAGTTTTTCTTTAAAATCTTCGGAATTCTTGCTCCTTTTTGTTTTATTAACTAAAACATCTTCTTGACGCAAAATGCTTGCTAGAATAAAATCTGCTTTTAAAGGCAGATATGCTCTAAAATATTTTCTTGCCAAGGCTAATTCTTTCTCAAAAAAATACTTACCTCCTTCGGACAAAAATAATTGCTCATTAAACATTGCGTTTCCTTCTTGCTGTAAATCATAAAATCCAGAATTATCTTCTGAAAATCGGTCATTTAACCCATTTGGAAAAAATTTTGAAGAGTACTCTGTATGAACTTTATGTGATAATTCATGAACAGAAACAGGAATAGCCAGAGAAGAGTTAATACCAAATGAAGAGTTATCTTCTCTATATATTATAATGCTAGTAGGATTTATTAGAATTGCTCCGGAGTTTTTATCAAATTTTCCTTGATTTTCCTCTTCATAAGGCAAAAAACCGTAAGTTAGCTCTCTTTCTTTCATAACCGCTCCTCTTTCTGAAAACCACGAAGCTACTCTTTTGGCTATTCTGTCTAGTTCACGATACTTAAATTCTCTTAAATCTGAAAATGACTTTGAAATATTTTGACAACTAGAGAAGATAATGTTATCTCTTACCTCTCTACTCCAAAAAGGAAAAAACCCCTTAACGAAGGAGTCTATTGATTGAAAACCTCCTTTACTTCTAAGTGAGATTAGCCTCTTTTATGTACCATCACCAAAAAAATATCTAAAAGTTGTTCTAGTCCTATATTTTTTTCTTGATTGTAATAAAAGTCATATAAAGCCCTATGTTTTCTTGCATTTCCCGAAATATCCATAAAAACAGCTCTATCAAAGGGATTTAACCTATCTTTTCTAAATCCGCTAATTTCATTCTCTAAATTTTCTATCTGACTTAGATACCTCTCTATACTAGTAGGAGTAACGGTCGCATAAAAATAAGAATATGCCGTTTCCATTCTTGAAGAAAGATCATTGAGCTCGCATCTTTTTTCATTTAATTCTCTCACCTTATCGTCTTCTATTTCCCATACTTTACCATACTTAAATTCCATAAAAAAATAAAAGAAAGATATTTTTTAAAAATTAATATAGATTAAAAGTTATTTTAAAAGAAATATTCCTTTTCTCTTGAAATAATGTCTTTTAAAACGGCAAGATTATCCTGAACAATATCTAAACAACCCTCTACAAAAGAAAAGAAATCTCTTCTAAAAAGAACTTCCCTACCAAAAGCTAGCCAATATTCCTTAAATTGTTCATTAATTCCCTCTACAAAAAAATCTGTTGAAAGAGAGGGACAGAAAACCCACCTATAATAATTAGGCACAAACAAATCTCTTTCATCAAAATTTCCACCCAAGAAAAGTTCTATTCTAGAATGGCCACAATCAAAAGAATGCCCTGTATTCCTAGGTGAAACATCTCTACGGGGAATTATACCGAACCTATATTTTTGATCCTGCATGGAATCAGCAATTTTAGAGTGATGTCTATAATCCAAACAACAATATCTTTCTGGCCAACTTCTTATTAAGTCCTTTATCAAATGCCTGAATTTTTTTTCTAGTTCAATATAAGACAAATTAGTATTTGAAGCCATAAAAAACAAAATAAAAAGTATTTTAAAAAGATTTATTTATAAAAATATATGAAACAAATAGGATTTATTGTTTATTCTGACTACGAAACAAAAGAAGACAAAACTTACATTTATTTATATGGTCGCTTAACAAATGGACATAGCTTCGTCGTTGAAAAAAGCTTTTTTCCGTATTTTTTTATAAAAAAAGAAGATGAAAAGAAAATACAAGGGGACTTAAAAGGGTTTGATGCAAAAATTGAAAGAACTTCTGAGAAAACTTTTTCTGGAAAAGAATGCCTTAAAATAGTATTTAAAAACTATGAAAAACAAAAAGAATTCTTGAAGTTATTAAATAGTTTAAAAATAGAAACTTTTGAAGCAGACTTAAAGCCAAACACTCGCTTTTTAATTGACAATGACATTTTCTCAAGAATAGAATTGTATGGAGATTATAAAACAGATAGCGAACAAAGAGTTGATAGGTTTTATATAGAACCGGAAATAAAGAAATTTTCATCAGAAGAAAAAACAAAATTAAAAGTACTCTCTCTAGATATTGAAACCTCTGAAAGAGGAGAATTGTATTGCGTAAGTTTATATTCTAAAAATTATCAAAAAAGTTTTATCATATCAAAAGAAAAAATAAAAAATGCACAGAACTATGAAAAAGAAGAAAAACTTCTTGAAGATTTAAAAAAAGAAATAATCTCTTTTGATCCGGATATAATAACCGGATGGAACCTTATAGATTTTGATTTGTTTTATCTAAAAGAAATTTTCAAAAAAAACAAAATTTTGTTTGATATAGGAAGAAAAGAAAAGGAAGAAGCAAAAATAAGAATAGAAAAAAATTTCTTTAAAAATTCTACCGCTGAAATTCCTGGAAGAATTGCTTTAGATGGACTAAATCTTATTAAAGACCCATTTATACAAGAATCTCCTCTTATTAAATCAATAAAAGCAGAATCTTATTCCCTAGAAGATGTTTCACAAGCAATTCTCGGTAAGGGTAAAACAATTTCTTTCAAAAAGAACAAGCACAAAGAGATAGAAGAGCTATACAAAAAAAATAAAGAAAAACTAATAGACTACAATCTAAATGATTGTGTTTTAGTTTATGAAATCTTAGAAAAAGCTAAAATAATCGACTTGGAAATAGAAAGAAGTGAGTTGACAGGTTTACAATTAAATAAACTTACAGGTTCTATAGCTGCTTTTGATTCTTTATATATAAGAGAGGCTAGAAAAAGAAATCTTGTTTCTCCAACAACAAAATACAATCAAAAAGAAGAAAAAATCAAAGGGGGATATGTAATGACCCCAAAACCAGGCATTTATGAAAATGTTCTAACTTTTGATTTTAAATCACTTTATCCTTCAATAATAAAAACATTCAACATAGATCCTGCAAGTTTTATAGAAAAACCCGAAAAAAATTGTATCGTTTCTCCAAATGGTGCTTGTTTCAAAAACCAAGAAGGAATTCTTCCAGAAATACTTGGAAAACTTCACGAAGCAAGAGAAAAGGCAAAAAAAGAAAAAAGAGAGCTTTCAAATTACGCAATAAAAATCATAATGAACTCTTTTTTTGGTGTTCTCGCTTCTCCTAACTGCAGATATTTTGATTTAAGAATGGCGAATGCAATAACCCACTTTGGACAAGAAATAATAAAAATGACTGCCAAAAAAGTAGAAGAAAAAGGTTTTGAAGTTCTTTATGGAGATACAGATAGCATTTTTGTGCATACAAAACTAAATAAAGAAGAAGCAATAAAACTAGCGGAAAAACTACCAAAAGAAATAAACTCTTTTTATGAAAAATATGTCAAAGAAAAATTCAATAGAAAATCTTTCCTTGAACTAGAGTTTGATTCTTTCTATTTATCTTTAATTATCCCTCAAATGAGGGCACAAGAAGAGACAAGAGGAGCAAAAAAAAGATATGCTGGCTTAATTGAAAAAAATGGAAAAGAAGAGCTTGAAATTGTTGGACTTGAAGCAATTCGCGGAGATTGGACAGAAGCTGCAAAAAATTTTCAAAAAGAATTGCTAATAAAAATTTTCAAAAAAGAAAATCCAATTCCATTTATCAAAGAACATATCAAAAAATTAAAAGAAGGAAAACTCGACAAAGAACTAGTTTACAGAAAATCAATAAGAAAAGAACTAGAAGAATACACGAAAACAACTCCGCCGCATGTAAAGGCTGCTCGTCAACTTGATTCTCTAGAAAGCAATCTCATAGAATATTACATAACAACAAATGGCCCAGAACCAATACAAAAATTAAAACACAAAATTGATTATGAGCATTATGTTGAAAAACAAATAAAGCCGATAGCAAAAACTATTTTAGAAACATCTGGAATAAATTTTGAAAAAGCTTTTAATGAAGAAAAACAGGAGAAATTGTTTTAAAATGGCAGAAAAGACCTTTCAAATGAAACCTCTCTTCGAAGAGAGAATAAGAAAACTTCTCCCAAACGAAGAAGACAGAAAAAAATTCTGGGAATTTTGCCAAAAAGAAGCAATAGATTCTATAAGATGTAACACTCTTAAAATTTCTCCAAATGAACTACAAAAAAGATTAATTTCTTATGGTTGGAAAATAAAACAACCTTTTGAAAACTATCCAGAAATTCTTATTATTGAAAAAGAAACAAATCTAAAGCCTGGCGAATTAGGAAAAACCCTCGAACATGTTTTGGGTTATTATTATGTACAAGACATTTCCTCAATGATGTCTCCTATAGCACTAGGCCCAAAAGAAAATGAACTAGTACTCGATTTATGTGCTTCTCCAGGTTCAAAAACAACACAAATGGCTGCCATGATGAAAAACAAAGGAACAATAATTGCTAATGATTTAACAATAGATAGAACAATGATTCTAAATGCAAACTTAGAAAAATGTGGTGTTACAAACACTATTGTAACAAGAAAAGACGCTGTTCAATTCTGTAAGATATGGTCTAAAAAAATAAAATTAAAATTTGACAAAATTCTTCTAGATGTACCTTGTTCGGGCGAAGGAACTATAAGAAAAAGCCCTCACACTATTGAAATATGGAACTTAAATTTTATAAAAAACTTGTCGCAACAACAAAAAAAGATATGTGCCTCTGCTATTCCTCTGCTAAAAGAAAGTGGAACCTTGGTTTATTCGACATGTACTTTAACACCCGAAGAAAACGAAGAAGTTGTTGATTTTATGTTAAGAAACTTTAATTTAGAAATTGAAGATTTCGAAATTCCGATGAAAACACGCCCAGGTATTTTAGAATGGGAAGGAAAAAAATTCGATGAAAAAATTAAATTTTGCAAAAGAATCTATCCGCAAGATAACGATAGCGACGGATTTTTTTTAGCAAAGCTGAGGAAAAAATGAAAATTACAATAACCGGTCCTCGTTCTGTAGGAAAAACGACGGTATCAAAGTTACTAGCAAAAAAACTAAAACTAAAATATATTTCCTCAGATGAAATAGGTAACAAAGCTTTAAAAAAAGAAGGCGGTTTAGACAAGGCAATAAAAACAGGAAAAATAAGCCAAATAATAGAGAAGAAAGGATATTCTCTAATAGAAAAAGTATACAAAAAAGAAAAAAATTTTGTTTTTGATCTTTCTGGTGGATCTTTTACTTCAAAAAAATTTAAAGAAGCATCAAAAAAAGTCATGGAAATAGCAAAAAAAAGATCTCTTGTGGTTGGGCTTCTTCCTTCAAAAATCAGCCTTAGCTCAATTATTATTTTATTTAAAAGAGAATCTAAAAGAAAACATTTCAAAAATTATAATAAATTTTTTATGTTGTACAAAACAATAAAAAACTACAAAAGATTTCCAGTAGTTTTAAAGAAAAACTGTGACATTATTATTTATACTGAAAATAAAACTCCAGAAAAAATAGTAGAAGAAATAATTAATAAAATAAAATGAAAATCGAAATTCTAAACAAAAAAGAAAAAGAAGAAGTCCTAGAAAGATTGTCTTATTTGGGCAAGTTAAAAACAGAAAACTTATTCATAAGAACAAGCGAAAAAATAAGAATGTTTAGCGGTCATCTTGACAAAGAAGAAATAAAAAAAATATGGAGGAGTTTTATGATTGAAGGAATTGGACTTTATACTATAAAAGACATCGTAAATATTAAAAAAAATATAAAAGAAACTCGTCTTTCTCTTGATGCATTACATTATTTCAAAGATCAAATAAAAAAATCAATAATTGAAATTGACGAAGAACAAAAAAACCAATGGTTCAAAGGAGAAGCAATAGCTCTTAGTGAAAAACAAAAAGAAAAAATAAAAAGCGAGATTATTGCTTTAAAATTTAAAAATGATTTCATAGGGACAGGAAAAATAAAAGAAAATAAAATTTATAATTATCTGCCAAAAGAGAGAAGAATAAAAAATTAGAAAAAGTCTATTTGCTCTTCATCAGCTGTTTTAGGTGAATTGTACCCCTTACTATATTCCTCTCTTATTCTATGAATATCTGGCCAATAAGAAAAAAAACAGCTCATTGATAATTCTATGTCTTCATTTGAATTTATTTCTTTTCCAACAATTTTTTCAAGTATAGATCTTATGGTTTTTCTCAAATATCTATTCTGCTCTTTGAGATGTTTAATCAAACCTTCTTGATAAAGACCTTTCTCACCTGAATTATACATAGGCAGATTTTCTCCCATATGATAATAAAAAAACAAAACTTTATAATATTTGTTGTTTCAGAAAAAATATGAAGAAAGAAGAATTTGAAAGTTACATTAAAGCTGGAAAGATAGCTTCTGAAGTGAGAGAAAAAGCAAAAAACTTTATAGAAAAAGACATGCTTTTAGTTGAAATTGCAGAATTTATTGAAAAGAACATAGAAGAACTCGACGGAAAGCCCGCCTTTCCAGTAAATCTATCTCTAAATGAGGTTGCCGCTCATTACACCCCTTCTCTAAAAGATGAAAAAAAAGCAAGAGGATTGCTAAAAGTTGATTTTGGTGTTGAAATCAAAGGTTTTATTGCTGATTTGGCCTTTTCATTAGATTTAACAGAAAAAAAAGAATTCGAGGAAATGATTAAACTTAATGAAAATATTTTAAAAGAAACAATAGAAAAAATAAATTATGAAAGCAGAGTCTGTGACATCGGGGAAAAAATTTCAGATTTACTTAAAGAAAAAAAATTCAGTATAGTGAAAAATTTAACAGGCCATTCTCTTGAACAATATAAAATTCATGCAAACCCTTCTATACCAAACATTAAAAACAAAGACGAAACCTTGCTAAAAGAAAAAGCAATTGCAATTGAACCTTTTTTAACAACAGGAATTGGGGAAGTTATTGAAAGTTCTCCTTCAGAAATTTTTATGTTGATAGAAGAAAATAAAAAACCGCGCAATATTGAAGCAAGAAAACTTTTGGAGTTTATTAAAGAGAATTATAAAACAAAACCTTTCTGTAAAAGATGGTTAGAAAAAGAAGGTTTCAAATCAATATATTTATCTTTCCTCGAAAAAGAAAAAATTATTTACAATTTTCCAATACTTGTTGAAAAATCAAAAATGCCTGTAAGCCAAGCGGAAGAAACTTTGGTTTTCTTTGAAGGAAAAAAATATACTACTACCACTAATTAGCCCTCTCAAAATCTGCATAACATAAGTTTTCATTTTTTTTATCTTCTAAAATTACTAAATTAAAACCTTCTTCTTCGCAGTATCCTTTTATTAAATTCTCAACGAGATAGCCTGCATTTCTGTTTATTACTTTTACTATTACAGAACTACCTTTATCTAGATTAATTTCTGCTAAATAATTATCCTGAAAACCCTTCTCTATTCTGTGTTTCTGCTCTTTGAAACGACCTGCAAAATTACGTGGCAAATAAAAAATATAAGAGTCGTCTGCTCTTAGTATTCCTACATTCCTATTCAACTTTCTAGAAAGAGCGCTAACAACATCATCCAAACATGAAGCAAATTTATTCTGCCTTTGATTATTTGTTAAGCCCATATCTTGTATAAAAAAACCTTTTTAAATCTTTCTTTTGTTACCATATAAAAGTAATAAATTATTTAGGGAGTTTTATAACAATACTTCTTTTTTTAGAAGGAATAGGGTTTGAATTTATAGGCAAAAGTCCTTCTGGTTTGTTTATTCTTTGAGTATTTGCATAATCTCTTGTATGGGAGTAAATGTGTAAAAGAATGCTCTGAGATAAAACAATATAAAGATCTCTCCCAAAAACCTTTGAAATTCTTTCTTGGTCAATCACTAAACTTTCACCATCCTTCCTAGCTAAATAGCTCCCATTAGTACTTCCATTATCATGATAAGAAAAAGAACCGTCGCTGCTAAAATTAATAACTCCATGAGAAGAAGAAACAGAACAATCTTTTATCAAAATCCTCTTAGGACAATCTAAAAAAATAGAATTTTCTTCACAGGATATATCGCATCTGCCCAAGCCTACAGAAAAAGGAAAATCTGAAACAAGACAGTACTTTTCAATTTCACTTAGATTACCTCCGCCATTCAGCTTAAAAATTTCAACAAGATAATCAATTGGCATAAAATGATAAACAAATAATAATTTTTAAATTTTATTGATTTTGAGTATAACTTTTAACCAGTATAACTTGTTTCAGGAAGAGCAGATTTTGCACTTCTCAAGTATTTTTTCTCTATGTTTTTGTACCTTTCTAAATCGCTTTTTGTTACAGAAGGCGCAACTTTCTCCATAGCTTTCTTGAAATGCTCTTCTTTGACTTCTTTTGCCTCTTTATTTTCTCTTAAAGCCAACATTGCTGCTTCTCTTACAAGAGCTTCTAAATCAGCACCAGTATAGCCCTCTGTTTCTTTTGCCAACTTTTCAATAAGTTTTTCTTTATTTTCTATCGGAGTATTTCTTGTGTGAATCTTTAAAATATCCAACCTGCCCTTTTCATCAGGTACAGGAACAAAAACAATTCTGTCAAATCTTCCAGGTCTTAGCAAAGCAGGGTCCAACATATCAGGCCTATTTGTTGCTCCTATAACTACAACATTACTCAATTCTTCAATCCCGTCCATTTCTGCGAGCATTTGATTTAAAACAGATTCCGTAACTTTTGAACCGCCTTCATGAAGCCCTCTTCTTCCTGCTAAAGAGTCAATCTCATCAAAGAATATAACACAAGGAGAAACTTGTCTTGCCCTTTCAAAAACTTTTCTCACTCCTTCCTCTGACTTACCAACCCACATGCTTAATAGTTCAGGACCCTTAACCTGTATAAAATTTGCCTCGCTTTCGTTTGCAACTGCTTTTGCCAATAATGTCTTACCTGTTCCAGGAGGTCCATAAAGCAAAACTCCTTTCGGTGCTCTAATTCCCATTCTTTTAAATGCTTCTGGAAATTTCAAAGGCCATTCTATTGCCTCTCTTAACTCTCTTTTTGTGCTCTCTATTCCACCAACATCTTCCCATTTCACATTTGGAGTCTCAACTAAAACCTCTCTCATGGCACTTGGGCGAACAACTTTCAGAGCGTTTTCAAAATCCTCTTTTGTAATTTTCAAAGACTGCAAAACTTTTTCTGGGATTACTTCTTCTTTATCTAAGTTAAACTTGTCTAAATTCCTTCTTAAACAAGACATCGCAGCTTCTTTTGTTAAAGCTTGAAGATCTGCTCCTACGAAGCCATGGGTTCTATTCGCAAGTTCCTCTAAAGAAACATCTTTATCTAAGGGCATCCCTCTAGTATGAATCTTTAAAATCTGTAATCTTCCCTCTCTGTCTGGAACACCGACTTCAATTTCCCTATCAAATCTTCCAGGCCTTCTTAAAGCAGGGTCCAAAGCGTTCGGTCTATTTGTTGCCCCAATAACAATAACCTTCCCTCTTGACTGCAAACCATCCATCATCGTTAATAATTGAGAGACAACTCTTCTCTCAACCTCTCCCTGAACATCCTCTCTTTTTGGAGCAATAGCATCAATCTCATCAATAAAAATTATAGCCGGCGAATTTTTGCTTGCTTCTTCGAAGATATCTCTAACTTTTTTTTCTGACTCACCATAAAACTTAGACATAATTTCAGGTCCATTCAATAAGATAAAATTTGCCTCACTTTCGTTTGCAACTGCTTTTGCCAATAATGTCTTACCTGTTCCAGGAGGCCCATAAAGCAAAACTCCTTTCGGTGGCTCAATTCCAAGACGGGCAAAAATTTCTGGATGCTTTAAAGGCAGTTCAACCATCTCTCTTATTTTCTTAACTTCTTCTGTTAGACCACCAATATCCTCATATGTAACTTGTGGCACAGCACTTTCCGTCTCACTAACTTCAACTGCTTTGGGATTTAAAACAATCTCAGTGTCTTCACTGACAATTCCCGGCTGATTAGGAGAAGTAGAAACAACAACAAATCTTATTTGACTCAAAGCAGGCATTCCCATTCCAAACTGGCTAAATAAATCACCAAAAAAGTCATCGAAACCTTCAAATTCCTCATTAAAAATATCCCTCTTCTTTCTTCCAGTTCCCATTACAAAAATGTCTCCTTTGACAAATGGTCTTCCTAATAAAGATCTTCTAAAATTGTCTGCACTCCCTTGAACCATAATTCCTTGCTGGGCAGGAGCAATTATTATTTTTTTCAATGGCTTCAAGTCAGCTTTTTTTATAGAAACTAATTCACCTATACCTGTTTTAGCGTTTTTTCTTGTAATTCCATCAATCCTTATTAAACCCGCCCCTTCATCCGCAGGGTATGCTCTATCCACCACAACAAAACTTTCTCTTCCACCCCTGATTAAAATAATATCTCCTCTTTGCAAATCTAATTTTTTCATTAAGCTATTATCTATCCTGGCAATTCCTTTATAAACATCTTCTTGTATTGCCTCAGCAACCTTTAACTTTAGTTCTTCACTCTTCGTCATCCCTATAAACCTCCGCTTTATTTAGTTGAGGATTTGCAGAATCATAAATTCTTCTTGCATAAAAAACAGGTTTCCCATTTTTTATAACTCTCGCCTCTTTAAAACCGACAACTCTTGAGTTTTCAGGAGAAACATTAAACTTTAAACTTATTTTTCCTGCTTCCTCAAAACACATCCTAACAACATTATTCATTATTTTTTCTTGCTCTTTCATAAAATCAACTATTTCTTTTGGAATTGAAACCGCATAAGAATTCCCAACCATCCTCATTTTAACATTGAATTCTTTTTCTTTAAGTTTCATAAATTCCTCGTACTCTCTTAAATCATCCGGATGATAAACAACCTCGTTGCATTTAGAACATTTCACAGCTCTTAAATTAAAGCCGTTTTTCTGAATTAAAACTTTCTCCATCTCTTTTCCGCATTTTTTACATAGTATTTTATTGTCAAATATATCCATTTTGTATTGCTTTTTTGTATAATTTACATGTATATACATAAAATATATACTTTATAAATCTTTCGGTTTTTAGAAAAGAATTATACAAATCCTTTAAAATCCACTGACCATTATTTAAATTTATGGAAGACAACAGAATCTCTACTGGTAGCTATGACTTAAACAAATTCTTTTATGGAGGCTACGAAAAAGATGTCATAACTACATTTTATGGGCCTGCCGGAAGCGGGAAGACAAACCTGTGTATTTTATGTGCTGTTTCTCAAGCAAAGAAAGGTAATAAAGTTTTATTTATTGATACTGAAGGCGGCTTTTCAACAGAAAGAGTTTATCAAATATTGAACAAAAATAAAGAAGAAACTCAAAAAGTTTTGCAGAACATACTTGTTTTAACTCCCACCTCTTTTAAAGAACAAGAAGAAATATTCAAAAATCTCTCAAAATATCTTAAGAACGAAATTTCTCTAATAATTGTTGATAGCATTGCGATGCTCTACAGAATTGAACTAGCTGATGCTATAAAAACAGAAATAACCTCTGAAATACAAAAAGTAAATAAAAAATTGGCTGAACAGTTAAGAGTTTTAAATGAAATTTCAAGAAAACACAAAATTCCCATTCTTTTAACAAACCAAGTTTATTCTCTTTTTCCTAAAAATGAAGAAGAGCAGAAAGAAAGAGAGGTTTCAATGGTCGGGGGAGATTTATTAAAGTATTGGTCAAAATGTCTAGTAGAATTAAAAAAATCCAACGAAAAAAGAACTTTAATTTTGAGAAAACATCGCTCTCTCCCAGAAAAACAAATTGACTTCGAGATTTATGATGGGGGAATAAGGAAGAGAGGGTGGATTTAAACCTTCTTCCCAGGACAAGCGGGATTAAAACAAAACTTCCAAGGCCTCTTTCCTTTCTTTAATGAAAGCATTAAAGGGAAATCTTTGCAGTCTGGACACATCTCCATTTCCCCTTGCTCGTTTTTTGAAGGTTTTATTAAAGAATTTGGCGGCAAAGAAAAAGTTGTTTTGCATTCAGGATAATTTGAACAAGAAATAAAAAATCTTTTAGCATTTTTATTGAAAGAAATTCTTAAATTTCCCTTCTTACAGACAGGGCATAATGTCAAATTTTTCTCCTCGTTTTCTTTCTTTATTATTTCATTTCTTGCTTCTAAAAGCTCCTCGCCAATTTTCTTAAAGTTTTCTTTCATTAAATTTGTTATTTGAATAATGTTTTCTTTTGCTTTTTCAATAACTTTTTTCTGGCTATCAAACCAACTTTTCTTCTTTTTTGAAATGTTTTCCATTTCTTTTTCAAACTCTCTTGTTAGTTTTTCATCTAAGATTATAGGAGAAACATGAAGCAAACTTTCAACAACTTTAATTCCTAAGGGAGTTATCTCTATTTGATTTCCTTTTATATAGCCCCTATCATAAAGAGTTTCTATTATTGCTGCTCTCGTCGCCTTCGTTCCTAGATTTCTTTTTTCAAGCTCTTTAACTAAAGATGAAGGATTATAACGATTTGGCGGTTGGGTTTGTTTTTGTTCTATTCTTATTTCTTTTATGTCTACTTCTCCTTCTATTGTCGGAATTTCCTTCTCTTTAACAGAAGAAGGATAGACATACATCCAGCCTTTTTTCTTAAACTCAACACCATTAGTTAAAAAAACAAAATTTAAAACACTAACAGAAACTTTCTTTTTCAAAACAGAGGCATCTTCAGAAAAACAAGAAATAAACCTTCTCACAATTAAATCATAAACCTGCCTTTCTTTTCCTTCCAACTTTTTCAATTCACCTGTAGGATAAATTGCTGGATGAGCCGGATCGGTTTTTTTTCCTTCTGTTGGTTTTTCACGAACAGCAAATTTAACCAAATCAGTGTAAGATTTCAGTTTTTCTAAAATCTCCTTTAGATTTATATTAGGAAATTTTTGAGAAGATGTTCTCGGATAAGAAATTAAACCCTCTAAATAAAGATTTTGAGCAATTCTTAGCGTTTGCGAGGGGGTTAAACCAAAATTTTTGTAGCATTCTGTCTGCAAAGTTGTTAAATCAAAAGGTAGTGGTGGAGAAATTTTTTCTTCTTTAAATTCGGTTTTTGCAATTCCTTTCTGTCCTTTAAGCAGATTAAACTTAGAAAGCTCTTTTTCCTCCCTAATAACTTTTTCATATAGTAGTTCTAAATATTGATTTTTTCCATCTTTAACTTTAATAAAAACATGCCAATAAGGTTCTGGTTTAAAATTTCTTATTTCTAATTCTTTGTCGTAAATTATTTTTAATGCTGGTCCTTGCACTCTACCGATAGATAAAATTTGAAATTTTCCTGTTTCTGAAATGGCCTTCATCAAACCTCTCGAAAGATTTATTCCATAAAACCAGTCTAAATAATGTCTTGTTTCTCCCGCTACTGCTTCTCCCCAATTTATTGTCGGTAAAAGATTTTCAAAAGATTTTTTTAATTCTTCTTTTGTTAAAGACGAGAATTTCATTCTCTTTGCCTGCTTGTCTAAATCTTTTTTTCCTAAAAACCTTAGAACATTCCAACCAATAACTTCTCCTTCAACATCATAGTCAGTAGCAACAATAAACTCATCTGAATTTTTAATTAATTTTTTAAGCAAATCATAAAATTTCTTTGTAAAAGAGGCCTCTTTTGTTTCATAAGAAGGAACCCACTCTATATCAAAAGAAGGAAATTCACCTTTCCCGTTTTTTTGCTTTAAACCAAATAAATGCCCCGCAGCACAACCAACAAAAAATTTTTCCCCGTTTTTCTCAAATTCAAAATAACTAACGCCACTTTTTTCTTTAATTTTTCTGTCTTTTCCATCGGAAAGAGCAAAAGCTATCTTTTCTGCTGCTTGCGGTTTCTCTGTAATAATCAAACATGCTTTTTTTTCTGGCATATTAAATTAGTTTTGATAGGTTATTTAAATAGTTGTTCGCAAGAGGTATTTATATTTTTGTTTTTTTGACCACTAAGCCTAATTTTTTTTATAAAATTCTTTTTTAAAATTTATAGCAAAATAGTTTATTCTTAAAGGATTCCTGCCTAGCTTAATATTAGAAAAAACTCTTTATGCTTTTTGACTTTAGTAGTTTATTCATAAAGTATTTTCAATTGTTCTTTCAGAATATTTTCTTATTTTTAGTTCTTTTTCTAATTTTTTTAATTCAGATAAAAAGTAAAAGTAATAGAGGTTAAGTGAAATTGCGTGGCTTTAACGGATTTTTGCAAACATTTATTAACCTCCTTAAAGTATATTATGAATATAAAAAACAAAATTACAATTCTAATAATTACCCTGTTATTGATTGTTGTAATTGGAGGACTATATATTTTTTCTTTCAACTCAAAGAAAAGTGTCTGGTCTCAAAGTATATCACAGAGCGTAAAAGACATATGCAAAGAAAAAGACAAAATAGAATATTTTGGTAATTGTTTCGATGGTTTTAGTGAACATTGCTATTTTGATTCAATAAAATATAAAAAAAATGAGTTAATAAGCGGATTTTCATTTCCCAAAGAAACAAAACAAGCGTGTCTCGGAATTCACTCAGCAAGTATATGTGGCAAATATCAAAATAAATTTGAGTTGAAAAAAGATGGAGAATTTAAAGAAGTTTCTTGTGAGGAATTTTTACAGACAATTGAAGATAAAAATAAATCCTGCGGTGGTTGTATTGATGAAATATTGGCAGGATGTTGTTAATAGCAAAAATCCTAGACCCGCAACTCTCCCTCAATTCGTTGTCGGCACATTGCACTCTCACTTCGTTCGGGGCGCCTAACAGCGATTAATCAAAAAAACACTCACCAAAAACATTAAAAAGCCAAAAAAATAATTATTTAAAGAGGTGATATGGCGAGAGTAATTTCTTTTGTTTCAGTAAAAGGAGGGGTAGGAAAAACAACCATCTCTCTGGAAGTGGCTATTTCTTTAGCAAACGACTTTGGAAAAAGAGTTCTTTTAATCGACGGAAATATTTCCGCCCCGAATGTTGCTCTTTACCTGGATTTAACCCATAAAAATTCTCTTCAAGACCTTCTAAAAGGCGAAAGCTTTCAAAGAGCAGTCTATGAGAGTTATGGAGTTGATGTTGTTCCAGCAGCCCTAGATCACTACGATAAAACAGACATTTTTAGATTGAAAAGAATCATAGAAAAAATAAAAAATAAATATGACTATATTATTATTGACTCTTCACCTCATTATTCCGAGATGGTTCCGATAGTTGCTGCTTCTGAGATGATTTTTGTCGTGACAACGCCTGACAAAGTAACTCTAGCAACAAGTTTAAAAGCTGCTCAAATAGCGAAATCTCAAGGTACACCAATAGAAGGAATCATTATAAATAGAACAAAAAATGTTCCTTATGAAATGAGTTGCGAAGAAGTGGAATGGGCCTCATCCTTGCCTGTTGTTGCAAAAATTCCTGAAGAGAAGAAAATGATAGAATGTATCTTCTACAAACAACCTTTAATAATAAAAGATCCAAAAAGCAAGGCAGCAGAAGAAATAAAAAATTTTGCTAGGGCATTAGCAGGAGAGCCTGGAAAAATGAATTGGTTTGTAAGAAAATTCCTGAAAAATAAAGAAAATTTTATGAAAAGAGAACAGGTTAATAGAGAAATTCTAAGAAGAAAGTTTATTTATTAGGGGCTGAAAAAGATTTTAATAAACTATTAACACAGGTCGTTTTATAAAAAAAGATTAATAAAGAAAAAATTTCCTATATAATAAACCTTCTACTCCAAAACTGCCTTAATTCTTCTAACTCCTGCACTTGATGATTCTTCCTTAATAATTTTAAACTTGCCAAGCTCTTTTGTGTTAGAAACGTGTGGTCCTGCGCAAATTTCTTTTGAAAAATCGCCTATAAAATAAACCTTCACTTTATCACCATATTTTGACTCAAAAACTCCTTGGGCGCCTATTTTTTTAGCTTCTTCCACAGACATCTCTTTGAAATCAACTTTAAGACCTTCTTGTATTTTTTTATTGACTAAATCTTCAACTTTTTTCAATTCTTCGCTTGTAAGCTTTCTCGGAAAATTGAAATCAAATCTTAATCTTTCAGGAGTTATGTTGCTTCCTTTTTGACAAATGTTTCTGTCGTTTAAAACAACTCTTAAAGCTTCATTTAGCAAATGCGTTGCCGTATGCAATTTTTTTGTTTTTTCCGAATCATCTGCAAGCCCCGACTTGAAAACTCCTGCCGACAAACTCCTACTTAATTCTTGGTGTTTTTTTAATTCTTCATAAAAAGTTTTTTCATCAACGGAAATTCCTTTTTCTTTTGCCAACTCTTTTGTCAATTCCAACGGAAAACCAAAACTTTGGTAAAGCAAAAAAGAGTCCTTTCCTGAAATTTCTTTTGATTTTTCTGTTATTTTTTCAAACTCTTTTATTCCTTTTTCCAATGTCTCTAAAAATCTTTTTTCCTCCTTTTCAAGCTCGTCCAAAATGAAAATTTTATTTTTGTTCAGAATGCCATAGTCGTCGTAAATATCAAAAACTGCCAAAGCAACTTTTTTTGTGAATTCTTTTATTCCTAAACTTCTTCCAAATCTTATTGCTCTTCTTATTAATCTTCTCAAGACATAACCCCTTTCAACATTGCTAGGCAAAACTCCGTCGCCAAGAATAAAAACACTTGCCTTCAAATGATCAGCAATAATTCTCATTGCTCTTGTTTCCTCTTCATTTTTTCCATATTCTTTTCCAGATAATTCCTCTATTTTTCTTATTATTGGCAAAAAGCAATCTGTTAAATAATTGTCTTCCAAACCATTTAAGACAGCAAGTGTTCTTTCAACTCCTCCGCCAAAATCAATATTTTTTAAAGAAGATTTTTTGTAGTTTCCTTCTTTGTCTTTAACATATTCCATTAAAACATCGTTGCCAATTTCAACCCAATTTTTATCTTCTGGATTAAAAACTTCCGGAGGATTTTTTCCTTTGTAAAAAAACTGCTCTGTACAAGGCCCGCAAGGACCTGCTCCTGCTGTTTCCCACCAATTATCACTTCTTCCAAGCAAAGCAATTCTTTCTTCTTTAATTCCAAGTTTTTTCCAGATTTTTATTGTTTCTTCGTCCCGAGGGGCAATTTCGTCCCCATTAAACACTGAAACAGCATATCTTTCAAGAGGAATTTTCAAAATCTTTGTATGAAATTCAAAAGTCATTTTTATTGCCTCTTCTTTCCAATAATCGTTTAAACTCCAATTTCCAAGCATTTCAAAAAAAGTGTGATGATAACTATCCCCGACAGAATCAATGTCGCCTGTTCTTACACATCTTTGAACATTGCAAATTCTTTTTCCCGAAGGATGTTTTTCGCCGAGCAAAAAAGGCACTAAAGGATGCATTCCTGCCGTAGTGAAAAGCACAGAAGGGTCATTTTCAGGAACTAAAGAAGCATTTTGCACTTCCTTGTGCCCTTTCTCCTTGAAAAAGTCCAAATATTTTTTTATTAAATCTTTGCGAGTTATCATAAAAAATCAAAAGAAAAAGTGTTTATTAAGTTTTTTATTCAACTTTCTTTAAAACAACTCTCTCCTTAAAAGAACCTTTTTCCTCTCTTTTTTTCTCTGCGAGCTCTTTCAAGTTTTCTTTCTTCACATTCATAAAATCATAAATAGCATTCATAACTTCATAAATATCAACAAGCCCTTCTTCAATCGGGTTTGCTAAAAAATCCTCAACTTCTTCTTTTAGTTTCACTTTAAGCATTGTCCAATATTCCCCGTCGGAGGCTTTTCTAAAAACTGCTTTTTTTCCCTCTTTTTCAATAATCTCTGGAACCTTATCACGAACAAGCTTTTCTTCCATATAATTATAGAGAAAAAGAGATATTTAAAGATTGCTTATTAAGAAATCAAAGCTTTTTCTCTTTAACCATTTCTCCTTAATGAACTCTCTTAAATCTTTATGCTTTTCATAACCTTTATCCTCAATTAAAAACAAATCATTAAACTCCAAATTTAATAAACCGCTAAGACCTCTTTAAAGTCGTTTGTTTTATCTTTTCCTATTTTCTTCTCTAATTCTTTAAAATAAAATCTGTGAAAATAAAAATGAAAAATTTCATGACCAATTGACAAAAGTGCTTTCGGTAAAGAATAAAAAAAAGAAACAAAAAAATAATTTTCTTTAATATCGTAAGAGCATCTTTCTATTGTCGTTAAATAACAATTAAATTTTTCGTTTAGTTTTTTATTGAAAATTTTATCTGCTCTGCAAAAGAATTCATCTTCTATATTCTTCCATGATTTTTTTAAAGCATCTAAAAAAATTCTCATCTGAGTTTTCAACTTTCCAAATGTTCAAAGCATTTTTTTCTTCATCTATTAGAAAATTAACCCTCATCAACTATCTTAAATCACCGCTTCCATGAAGGACATTTCTCTCTTTTCTTGAAAAAAGCTTTTTTATGTTTTCTTCTGCTATTTCATTAAAATCAAGCCGGAGTTCCGTCGAAAGTGTTGCTAAATACCACAAAACATCTCCTATCTCTTTTTTTAGCAATTCAATTTTTTCCTCTGAAATTTTTCCTTTCTCGTCGCGAATGACTTTTTTTAACTTTTCAAAAATCTCGCCGCTCTCTCCGGCCAAGCCAAGCAAAGGATAAACCCAAGAAGGTTCTGTTTTAGGATAAACTGCTGTTTCTTTCGCTTTTTCCTGATATTCTTTAAAGTCCATTAATTAAGTTTAACTCCGTCGTTTTTCTTTCTTGGAATAATATGAAAATGTATGTGATTAATAACTTGACCTGCTGCTAAAAAATTATTCTGCACAACATTAAAGCCCTCGCAGCTTGTTTCTTTTTGAAGCTTGAAAAAAACCTCTTTTATAACACTAATTAACTCATTTCCAAGAAGATTTGGAAAATCCAGGACATTTTCATAATGCTTTTTTGAGATTATTAAAGAGTGTCCTTGAGAGATAGGATGAATGTCTTTTATGGCAATAAAATTATCACTCTCAAAAAAAATATCGCTTTTTATTTCTCCTTTCGCAATCTTGCAGAAAATGCAGTCCTTTTCCATTAAGTTTAAACAAATGAAAGCTTTTTATAGATTTCTTTTTTAAAAAACTAGTGGGCCTGTGGTCTAATGGTAGAACGTCTGGCTGGCAGTCAGAAGATCCGAGTTCGATTCTCGGCAGGTCCATAAAAATAAAAAGACAACTCTTTCTAGGAATTTTCTTCTTGCATTTATATTATATGAAAATGATATTAACTATCTTTATTAAATTAATTAATTTAGATTCTCCTAGGATTTAAGGTTGATCATACAAAAACATAGAAAATATCTAAAGAAGTTTATGCTTCTCCCCATTCTTGTTACATAAATTTAACAACAAGATGTAATCTTCTATGCAAACATTGTTTTGGAAGCTATTCAAAGGAAAGATTTATACAGAGCATACTCTTTCAAGATAGCCTGATGTTGCTAATGCTGCTCCTTATGAAATCTACAATAAAAAAAAGCAAAAGAAAAAGGAATATCATTAAAATAAACTTATTTCTGAGGAAGATAAACAACAAAATTAATTGTTATAGTTTGAATAACTTATTCTTTTCTGTTATTCTAGTTTTCATTCTTTCCATAGAATTTTTTGTAAAAATAATTTCCACGAATTAAACAAGAAGAAAACTTTTTCAAACCCTATTTCTCAAATCCTATCTTTTTCCTGCAAAATAAAATTCATTTTCCTGAAAATTTAAAGAATTAAGATTTTCTCTAATCCCTTATAAAAACCCCAAAAACCAAGCTTTCTCTAACTTTAACCCTGCCGGCTTCTTTATTTTTCTTTTTTTCTTCTTAATCTTCTACCTAAAAGAGCTGCTCCACCAGCTAGACCAATAAAGCTTATTGTAGATGGCTCTGGTATTGCTTGTAAAGTCCATTCAAGAAATTTTGTGTTTCCAGGAACATTATAAATGTTAAAAGCAGGTGTATTGAATGTTTGGCCTTGTCTCAAATCAAAGCTTCCGCTCTTTGTGTAGCTTCCGTCTGTGAATTGAGCATAAGTTGGATTTAAACTTAAAGTCCAAGTGTAGATATCTCTCAATCCCTCATCTCTATAACCGCCATTTGTCCCATAACCATTTTGAGCTTGGAAAGTGAAATAACAATTGTTCGCGCTGATTGTCTCTCCCTCTCCTAATCCCTGAACATCCGCCCTCAACGGAAATGGCTGATTCGCATCCGGACCAGAATAAGGACGAGCATCAACACGAATTGGTGGAAAAGAAGATTCATTATAATAAACTTTCCATTGATCAGAATAAACTCTTAACCAAACATCAGGACTTCCAGGAGGTCTTCCAGGCCAAAAAGGATCATCTATGTCATCATAACCCAACTCCCCGCCTTCCATATTTCGCAAGGTCATCATTGAACCTCCTACATCTTCCCTAGAAGGTTCATATAAGAAAACATCTACTAAATCGCTTTTTACTTTTGTAGGTAAAAATAAACTAGAAGCACCAACTAATCCTGCTGCGATTATGCTCTTCAAGTTTTTCTTTGCCATACATAAATAAAAAAACACAAGTATTTAAACTTTTCGGTTGTTACTATTAAGAAGTTAAAAACAAAAAGCCGCGCGCGAATTTTTTATTTTTTATTTCTTTAAATCTTAAGAAGTTTAGTCATAAAATATAATCTTGCCTACAAGTCATCACTATTAATACACTTAATCTTATTCGCCAGGAAGCAATATTGCTAAATCAGGATAATTAAACTTCACGAAAACACCTTTGGATGCATCTAACTCATCTGTGTATCTATCATAAGATTTCATTTGAAAGTCAGCATTCTTTGGATTTCCGCCAGCAGCATCCCACCAGTAAATCGTTGAATTTGTATATCTCCAACCACAAAAGTTGGGATTATTCATTAAGCAATAACAAATACCATAACCAAACCACATTCCCTCTCTTGAAATAGTATTATTCTTAGAAGGTATACACAAACTCTTATTCAAAACCTCAACCGCCCTCGTTATATTTCTCACCTCTCCGCTTGACTTGTTGATGAAGTGGATGTCGCCTATTTTGACTTTGTAGTTTTTGACTGCGGCTTCGTGCTGGACAGGGACAACTCCTTTAAGCTTTAATGTTGTGTTTTCCTCTGCATAAATGTAATAGCCCCTGTTTTCTCTTAAAGTGCTCTCGCCTGAATTTCTCACCCCGACGAACTTGAAAGAAGGAGCATTCTCATTGGCCGCTTTTCCGTAATAAACAAGCCCTCCCCTTACTTTGCCCTCTCTTGAAGCATTCGCCAAGCTAGCATTCTCAATAAAAACAACTTCTCTGAAATTCCTTTCATTAGGAACAGGATAATTCACGATATTCCATCCTTTTGAAAGATTTATCTCCAAATCAGTATAAATAGAGTTTTCCTCTCTCTTAACAGCTGGATTAGAAAACCCGACCAAATTCCAACCTTGATGGCCTGAAATCTCTTTCTTGTATCTAGGCATGAAACCTAATGAGATTCTTCCATCTCCCACATTAGAAGCGTTGAAAACCGCCGGCGTAGCCATCAACGAAGTTGAGTTGAAGCATGAAGGATTTGTCGTATTGTCGCACCTTATTCCAGAAACCCCCATTCCCAAGAATTTCGGTGAAAAACCAGTTCTGTAAGCATCGTAGAACTTCACAACAACCGACGAATTCAATGAAGGATTATCATTAAGAAGCAAAGAACTTATTGTTATGCTGCCCTTTCCTATTGAAATAGTGGAACTATCCATTCTTGAGTATTTAGTTACTTCTATAAAACACTCAGGGAAAGGCATGCCTTCACAATTATTCACCATAGTTTTTCCGCCGACAACAAGGTCGCCAACCCATTTAATCTCTCCAAAAGAGTTAGAGAAAAGGAGCTGATTATTGCCAGTCATAGAAAGAGCAAGCTCGTTATTCAAGAAATTAGAATTCTCAACAGAATTATTTGAACCGCTCAAATTAAGCCCGACGCTGTTAGCTGAAAAGCTGACATTCCTGACAAGGGAATTTTGAACATTGGACAAAACAACACCACTACCACTGCTCTCAATAAAACCATTTAAAACACTAACATTTGTCCTTCCATCCCCAACGATAGCCCGACCTCCAGCCGAAACCTTGAAGCCATTCAAATTAAGAACAACATTATTGCTATTAACAAAAAGACAATCCTCTTCACTCAAAAGGTTACCGACCAACCTATAAACCCCTGGCTGATTAATCTCGCCGCACATTCCTAAATCTCCCGGAGAAATTGTACAATTCTTCCCCGCATCACTCACAACCCAATTATGTGTGCCTGTTAAAACCGCCCTCGCACTCTCTCCTAAACAATAACTCACATTCGCCGCTCCAAGATAAACACCACTATTCAAATTCGGACTTTGGTTCGCCCACCCAATCAATATTTTATCATAATTTGCTGTTGAAAGCCCTGAATAAGAAAACATATTATAGGCCCCCACGTATCCTTTCAAATTAGAAACATTCCAAGAAGATAAATCCTGGTTGAATGAGCTTGCTCTATAGAACATATCAGACATATCTTGGACATTGGAAGTGTTCCAGTTGTCTAGGGGTTGGTTGAATGAGCTTGCTCCAGCGAACATATAAGACATATCTTGGACATTGGAAGTGTTCCAGTTGTCTAGGGGTTGGTTGAATGAGCTTGCATAAGAGAACATACCAGACATATCTTGGACATTAGAAGTGTCCCAGTTGTTGAGGGGTTGGTTGAATGAGCTTGCTCCAGAGAACATACT